>JAIDPF010000053.1:0-17217 GCA_029062895.1 Lachnospiraceae bacterium | reverse complement strand
TAAGATTGACACGGTGAAGAAACCGGAGCTGCTAAAATATATTGACGCCTACCGCCGGGTATATGATTTTTCGGAGATCATACCGGTATCGGCGCTCAAAGGTGAAAATACGCAGGATATTCTGGATACCCTGTATGGCTATCTTCCGGAAGGACCGTATTTCTTTGATGAGGATACGGTGACAGACCAGCCGATGCGGCAGATTGCAGCGGAACTCATCCGTGAGAAAGCGCTGCGGAATCTGGAAAAAGAGATTCCCCACGGAATTGCGGTTGTCATTGAAAAAATGGAATACCGAAAATGTGGAAAAGGAATTTATGATATTGAAGCTACCATCATCTGTGAACGGGATAGCCATAAAGGCATTATTATCGGGAAAGGTGGCGCGATGCTTAAAAAAATCGGAAGCCTTGCGAGACCGGAAATAGAAGATATGTTAGAGGCGAAGGTAAACTTAAAGTTATGGGTAAAGGTCAGAAAAGACTGGCGTGACAGCGATCTTTTGATCAAGAATTTCGGATATCGTAAAGAAGATTATCCCAAGGCATAACATTCCGAGGAGCAGTATTCAGGAAGTTATATTGTTTTCATAAGGAATTATCTGCCAGTATATATTTACAGCAATTCCAAATCCTATCTATGGAACAGACAGGTAATAAAAGTATGAGGAGGATTGGCTGTGGATATGGATAGGGATGCTTATTGGAATGATTTTGTGAAGAGTGGAAAAGTGGAAGACTATCTTAAGTATGCTGGATATAAGATGAAGGCTTCGGCTATGGAAGATGCGGATGAACAGGTGAAAGGGCATGCAGGAGTTTATCACGACAATGGGGATAGTGCTGAAGGCAGAGCCTATGGGGGAATATGACAGGCGCGTCGTATTGCTTACAAAAGACCGTGGGAAGATCGCCGCATTTGCCAGAGGGGCGAGAAGGCAGGGAAACCGACTTTCGGCGGCAACGGATTTATTTGCCTTTGGCGAATTTAAGCTGTATCCGGGAAAAAATTCCTATACGATCACCGATGCGGCGATCAGCAATTATTTTGAAGGATTTCGTGATCAGCTTACCGAAGCGATGTATGGCATGTATTTTCTGGAAGTCATGGAATATCAGACCCGGGAGAACAATGATGAAAAGGAAATGTTGAAACTCTTATACCAGTCCCTGCGCGCGGTTTTGCATGAAGCTTATGATAACCGTCTGGTGAGGGTGATCTTTGAAATAAAGACGATGGCATTGATGGGGGAATTTAACTGGATGCAGGATGAATCCAAGTACCAGTCCGGCACATTATATGCGGTGGATTACATATTAAGACAGAGGGTGGAGGATCTGTTTAAATTTTCCGTGAAGGAAGAAATCTTAACAGAACTGACTGTGATATGCAGGGAAGAAAAAGCGCTTCGATGGCATCATGGGTTTAAAAGTGAGGAAATGCTTGCAATTATTGGTTGAAAAGTATAATGTATAAGAGAGGCTGCGATCGTGAATCAAAAGCGGATGCGCGCCCATAATCTGCATAGACAGAATATTATGTTTAAATTGACAGAAAACATTATAGAATATAATAGTAAGATATATGATCAGGAGATAGCAATATGAGTGGGAAAATGAAACATTGGGTTTTGGCGGTGATGCTGGTATGCATGATGGGATTGGCAGGATGCGAATCTGAGCAGGCGGAATTTACAAAAAGCGGTATTGAAGTTTTAGGGGATGATACCATCAACGCGGTCATCGTCGAAAATTTCACGGCGGATTATTATCAGATGGAAGAATTGACGCAATTTGTGGCGGAGGATGTGGCGAATTACAATACGGAGATGGGAGGTACCGTCGTGACAGTCGGTGATTCTTCCATGGAAAACGGAGTCATCCGCCTGAATCTTACGTTTCAGACGTTTGATGCTTATAATGGGTATATGCCAGAAGAAGTGTTTATAGGAAATTTACAGGGAGCATACGACAGGGGTTATAATTTTGAACGCACGTTAAATACGGCAGGAAAGGATGGGCAGACCATCGCAAGGGAAGATCTTATGAATATGGGGAATTCCAAGGTGATCGTAGTGACTGGGGATCTCTGCGTCAGGTGTCCGTCGAAAATCTTATATTATTCCACAGGGATGACGCTGTTGGATAGCAATACGGTCAGTGCGGATACAGAGGGGAATTATTTTATCATATATAAATAAATATAGAGGAAGAGGAGAGAAAACAATGGAAAAAACGATGGAGAAGATCGTAGCTCTTGCAAAGGGCAGAGGATTTGTGTATCCGGGTTCTGAGATTTACGGGGGACTGGCTAACACGTGGGATTACGGCAATCTTGGCGTAGAGCTGAAGAATAATGTTAAGAAAGCATGGTGGCAGAAGTTTGTGCAGGAGAATCCGTATAATGTGGGAGTGGATTGCGCAATTCTGATGAACCCGCAGACATGGGTGGCATCCGGTCATCTGGGCGGATTTTCAGATCCGTTGATGGACTGTCGGGAATGTCACGAGAGATTCCGCGCAGATAATGTTATTGAGGATTTCGCGAAGGAGAATGGCATTACCTTGGAGACGGCTGTGGATGCGTGGTCGCCGGAAGAGATGATGGATTACATTAAGGAAAAGAGCATTCCGTGCCCGACCTGTGGAAAGCACAATTTTACGGATATCAGACAGTTTAACCTGATGTTTAAGACCTTTCAGGGTGTGACCGAGGATGCGAAGAGTACCGTATATCTGCGGCCGGAGACAGCGCAGGGTATCTTTGTTAATTTTAAGAATGTCCAGAGGACGTCCAGAAAGAAGATTCCATTTGGAATCGGACAGATCGGCAAATCTTTCCGTAATGAAGTAACGCCGGGTAATTTTACATTCCGTACCAGAGAGTTTGAGCAGATGGAACTGGAGTTCTTCTGCGAGCCGGGGACAGATCTTGAATGGTTCCAGTATTGGAGACAGTTCTGTATTGATTGGCTGAAAGCGCTTGGCATGAAGGATGAGGAAATGCGCGCAAGGGATCATTCGCCGGAGGAGTTGTGTTTTTATTCTAAGGGAACGACGGACATCGAGTTCAAGTTCCCGTTTGGATGGGGCGAGCTGTGGGGGATCGCAGACCGTACAGATTATGACCTGACGCAGCATCAGAATGTATCCAAGCAGGATATGAGTTATTTTGATGAGACAAAGAACGAAAAATACATTCCGTATGTCATCGAGCCGTCTTTGGGTGCGGACAGAGTTGTATTAGCGTTTCTCTGCGCCGCATACGACGAGGAAGAGCTTGGCGAGGGTGATATGAGAACTGTGCTTCGGTTCCATCCGGCGCTGGCTCCGGTAAAGATCGGCGTGCTTCCGCTTTCTAAGAAGTTAAATGAGGGCGCGGAAAAGATCTACACTTCTCTTTGTAAAAAGTATAACTGTGAGTTTGACGACAGGGGTGCCATCGGTAAGAGATACCGCCGTCAGGATGAAATCGGGACACCGTTCTGCGTGACCTATGATTTTGATTCGGAGACGGATGGATGCGTGACGGTCAGATTCCGTGATTCCATGGAACAGATCAGGGTTAAGATCGATGAACTGGATGCTTACTTTGCAGATAAATTCGATTTCTAAAGAAGAACTGGTTTCATCGGTGCTTCCTTAGAACCGCAGGCGCACAAGGATTTGCAGTGGAATGATTCATTTAGTTTGTTTTGAATATCTAGATTTTAAAACTGCCGGATAAGCGATATTGTCCGGCAGATTTTTTATTTGTTAAGTGGAAGAAAAGATTTATGTAAAAATTTTCCAACTTCTAGTGCATTTTATAAAATATTGTGGTAAAATTATACTAATGTCGGCTTGTACGACAATTAAATGTATAGAGGGAGACAAGAGCATGGCAAAAAAATGGGTTTATTTATTTAGCGAAGGCGATGCAAAGATGCGTGAGCTGCTCGGCGGCAAGGGCGCTAATCTTGCGGAAATGACCAATCTTGGACTTCCGGTACCTCAGGGCTTTACGATTACGACGGAAGCCTGCACACAGTATTACGAGGACGGAAGAAAGATCAACGATGAGATCCAGCAGCAGATCATGGAATACATCGTAAAGATGGAAGAGATCACAGGAAAGAAGTTTGGTGATAAGGAGAATCCATTGCTGGTGTCTGTTCGTTCCGGTGCAAGGGCATCTATGCCGGGTATGATGGATACAATTTTAAACTTAGGTTTAAATGAAGAAGTTGTAGAAGTTCTTTCTGCAAAGTCCGGCAATCCGCGCTGGGCGTGGGACTGCTACCGTAGATTTATCCAGATGTTCTCCGATGTTGTAATGGAAGTTGGAAAGAAGTATTTTGAAGAACTGATCGATCAGATGAAAGAGAAAAAGGGCGTTACGCAGGACGTTGAACTGACAGCTGACGATCTGAAAGAACTGGCAAATCAGTTTAAAGCTGAATATAAAGAGAAGATCGGAAGTGATTTCCCCACCGATCCGAAGGAACAGTTGATGGAGGCGATCAAAGCGGTATTCCGTTCGTGGGACAACCCCAGAGCCAATGTATATCGCCGCGACAATGATATCCCGTATTCATGGGGAACCGCTGTTAACGTACAGATGATGGCATTTGGAAATATGGGTGAGACATCCGGTACCGGTGTAGCATTTACACGTGATCCTGCAACCGGAGAGAAACATCTGATGGGTGAGTTCTTAATGAACGCACAGGGCGAGGATGTTGTTGCAGGTGTGCGTACACCGCAGAAGATCGACCAGCTCAAAGAAGTGATGCCGGAAGTATATCAGCAGTTTGTTGATATCTGCAATAAGCTGGAAGATCATTACCGTGATATGCAGGACATGGAGTTTACGATTGAAGACAAGAAGCTTTATATGCTGCAGACACGTAATGGTAAGAGAACAGCGCAGGCTGCCCTTAAGATCGCCTGTGATCTTGTAGATGAAGGCATGATCACACCGGAGAAGGCAGTGTTGATGATCGAGCCGAGAAACTTAGATACGCTGCTTCATCCGCAGTTTGACCAGAAAGCATTAAAAGAAGCAACTCCGATTGCAACTGCTCTGGCTGCTTCGCCGGGCGCTGCCTGCGGCAAGATCGTATTCACCGCAGAGGATGCAAAGACATGGCATGCAAAAGGTGAGAAAGTCGTATTAGTAAGACTTGAGACTTCACCGGAAGATATTGAGGGTATGAAGGCTTCTCAGGGTATTCTTACTGTCCGCGGCGGTATGACCAGTCATGCAGCCGTTGTAGCAAGAGGTATGGGTACCTGCTGTGTATCCGGCTGCTCCCAGATCAATATGGATGAAGAGAATAAAAAGTTTACACTTGCCGGTAAGGAATATCATGAAGGAGACTGTATCTCCATCGATGGTTCCACAGGTAAGATTTACGATGGTATCATTGCAACTGTAGATGCAACCATCGGCGGTGAGTTCGGACGCATTATGGCATGGGCAGACGAGTTCAGACGTCTGAAAGTAAGAACGAATGCAGATACGCCAAGGGATGCAAAAAAAGCAAGAGAACTTGGTGCAGAGGGTATCGGTCTCTGCCGTACAGAGCATATGTTCTTTGAGGAGAGCCGTATCGAAGCATTCCGTGAGATGATCTGTTCCGATACCGTAGAAGAGAGAGAGGCGGCACTGGCTAAGATTCTTCCGATGCAGCAGGCTGACTTTGAAGCCCTGTATGAAGCTTTGGAAGGTAACCCGGTAACGATCCGTTTCCTCGATCCGCCACTGCATGAGTTTGTTCCTACTGAGGAAAAAGATATTGAGAATCTTGCAGAAGCAAAGCATAAGACAGTAGATGAAATCAAAGCGGTAACCAGCTCCCTGCATGAGTTTAATCCGATGATGGGACACCGAGGCGTACGTCTTGCCGTTACCTATCCGGAAATTGCTAAGATGCAGACAACAGCGGTAATCCGCGCTGCAATCAGCGTAAAGAAGAAACATCCGGATTGGAATGTTAAGCCGGAAATCATGATCCCGTTGATCGGTGATAACAAGGAATTCCTTTATGTAAAGAAGACAGTTGTTGAGGTTGCCGATGAAGAGATCGCAAAGGCAGGAAGTGATATTGCTTACGAAGTGGGAACCATGATTGAGATTCCAAGAGCTGCGCTTACGGCGGATGAGATCGCTAAGGGAGCTGATTTCTTCTGCTTTGGAACCAATGACCTGACCCAGATGACTTACGGATTCTCCCGTGATGATTCCGGCAAGTTCCTTGAAGCTTACTACAACGCTAAGATCTTTGAAAACGATCCGTTCTCAAGGCTTGACCAGAGCGGTGTCGGCAAGCTGATGGAGATGGCGATTAACCTTGGTCGTCCTGTAAATTCCAAGCTGCATTTTGGTATCTGTGGAGAGCATGGCGGAGATCCTACATCCGTAGAGTTCTGTCATAAGATCGGTCTGGATTATGTATCCTGTTCACCGTTCAGGGTGCCGATTGCAAGACTTGCTGCAGCACAGGCGGCGATCAATAACAAATAAGTAATTGGATAATCATATATTTATGTAATAAGAGTCTATAGATAAGTTCTGCAAGGGAAAGCAATATGCTTTCCCTTGTCTGATGTTTTTATTATAAAAGAGCGTTATATTAAAAGAGGAGAATATATGATATTCGGCAAACATATTAATCGATATTACCTCAAGTATGCAGGATGGCTGCTTTTGGGGCTGATTGCCTTGGTTATGGTGGACTATCTGCAGCTGGAGATTCCAAAGCTATACCGCATGATCATCAATGGGATGAACGGTGGAAGCGTTAGCGTGGATGGGGTTCAGAAAGCATTTGATATGGATTTTCTGTTGGACGGAATCTGTATGCCCATGGTGGGAATCATTCTGGCTATGGTTTTTGGACGCTTTTTATGGAGGATATGTTTCTTCGGAGCTGCGGTGCGCCTGGAGGCTGACCTGCGTAACCGTATGTTTGACCATGCGAAGGATTTGAGCCGGGAATACTACCAGATCAATAAGGTTGGGGATCTGATGAGTCTGTTTACCAACGATCTGGATACGGTACAGGAATGTTTTGGTTGGGGCGTCATGATGTTCTTTGATGCATTACTGCTGGTGGTACTGGCGGTGATAAATATGTGGCAGATGGATTCGGTACTGACGCTTTTATCTCTGATCCCCATGGTTTTTCTGTTGGTGGCAGCGACAGTGATCGGCAAACAGATGATGAAAAAATGGGATATCAGACAGGAAGCCTTCTCCAGACTTTCGGATTTCTCCCAGGAGAGTTTTTCCGGCATTGCAGTAATCAAAGCATTTGTCAAGGAAGCAAAGGAATTGATGGCTTTCCGAAAGCTGAATGAGGAGAATGAGACCGCTAATATTGAACATACCAAGTATTCTGTGCTGCTGCGCATCATGGTGACACTGTTTGTGGAGAGCGTCGTCTGCGTGATTTTGGGCTACGGCGGATATCTGGTCTATAAGGGCAGATTCAATGCCGGTCAAATGGTAGAGTTTATCGGCTATTTCACCGCTGTGGTTTGGCCTATCATGGCAGTTTCCGAGTTGATCGATATGACATCCCGGGGTAAGGCGTCACTGAACCGTCTGGGAGAGCTGCTGGATGAGGAGATTGCTGTGGCAGATCGGGAGGATGCTAAGGATCTGAAGCATGTCCGGGGGGATATCGAGTTCCGTGATCTGACTTTCCGTTATCCCGATGGAGAGATGGATGTGCTGAAAAATATATCCTTTACCATCAGGGCAGGAGAGAACGTGGGGCTGGTGGGTAAGACAGGATCCGGAAAGACAACTCTGGTAGACCTGATCCTGCGTACTTATAATGTCCCGGACGGAACCCTGTTTGTGGATGGCATGGATGTAAATGATGTAAAGATCCGTGACCTGAGGGCATGCTGCGCTTATGTGCCTCAGGATAATTTTCTGTTCTCCGACACCATTGAGAACAATATTGCTTTTGGGGTGGATAGGCATGATAACAGAGCCGTTGTACAGGCGGCAAGGCTTGCTGATGTACATAGCAATATCAAAGAGTTCCAGAATGGCTACAGTACCATTCTGGGGGAGCGGGGAGTCACGGTTTCTGGCGGTCAGAAGCAGCGGATATCTATTGCCCGGGCGTTGATGAAGGATGCTCCCATACTGATTCTGGATGATTCCGTGTCCGCTGTAGATACGAAGACTGAGGCGGCAATCCTGGAAAATCTGCGCACTGCCAGGCAGGGGAAGACCACGATCCTGATTGCCCACCGGGTTACTACCATTGAGAAGATGGATAAGATCATCTTCCTGGAGGATGGGGAGCTGGTGGCGGCGGGTCCGCACGAAAAACTGTATGAGACCTGCCCGGAATACCGGAAGATGGTGGATCTTCAGAAACTGGAGGAGGAAGGAGCTGAGCGCAATGATTGAGTATCTGCCGATATTGATCGTGGGCGCTATCATCGGCGCGTTTTCGATTGTATTCCTGCTGGCTTACGCAGCACTCCGAAAAGTAAAAGATGAATCTGATAAGGAGCGGAAGATGTCGGACGGAGAGATTGTCCGGCGCCTGCTGCAGTATGCCAGACCCTATTGGAAGAGCTTTGTGCTGGTGTTTTTTGTGATGCTTTTTTCCATCGTATACGATTTGGCTTCTCCACTGATCATAGGACGGATTCAGGGGCTTATTAAGAATGATTTTGAGTTAAGCCGATTATATGCCATGGTTGGACTGTATGCGGGAATTCTGGTGGTGTCCATGGTCTGTACTTATTTTCAGGCGATGATCCTGCAGAAAACGGGTCAGAAGATCTTGTCCCGTATCCGGCTGGATGTATTCACCCATATTGAAAACCTGAGTCACGATCAGCTGAACAACATCCCTGTGGGAAAGTTGGTGACCAGGGTGTCCAACGATCCCAATGCCATTTCCTATATGTTTACCAATATTCTGGTGACGTTGGCGAAAAACTCCATGGTGATCGTGGGTGTGCTGGGCGCCATGCTGATGCTGAACTACGCACTGACTCTGATGGTGCTGTGCTTTGTGCCCTTTGTAGTGCTGTTTACCGTGATCTTCCGGAAGTTTTCCCGCCGGGTACACCGCAGAGTCAATGATGCCACTACAGACATCAATACTTATCTGTCCGAAAATCTGTCCGGTATGAAGATTACCCAGATTTTTAACAGGGAGGAGCAGAAGCTGGATGATTTTGTGGATCGCAGCCGGAAGCTGCAGAAGGCGAAACTGAACCGGATGTTTGTATTTGGAATTTTTCAGCCTATGGTCTACATGCTTTATATTTCCTCGAACCTGTGTCTGTTTTATTTTGGGGCAAAGGGTTATATCAGGGATATCCATTATTTCGGACAGGTGATTGACAGCAGCATCATGGTATCTTTTTACATGTATATTTCCCGGTTTTTTAATCCCATCCAGGCTCTGGCGGAACAGTTTGATATGCTGCAGCGTTCCTTTGCCGCGGCAGAGAAGATCTTTACCATTCTGGATATGGTGCCGGAGGTCGTGGACGAACCCGATGCTATGGAACTGTCTGAGTTAAAGGGAGAGATTGAATTTAGGGATGTATGGTTTTGCTACAAACCCGATGAATGGGTGCTGAAGGGAGTGTCATTTCATGTGGAGCCGAAGCAGACGGTGGCCTTTGTAGGCTCTACCGGTTCCGGGAAGACTACGATCCTCAGCCTGATCTGCCGTAATTATGATATTCAGAAGGGACAGATTCTGATTGACGGAATCGATATCCGGAAAATCAAGATATCCTCCCTGCGGCGGCATTTTGGTCAGATGCTCCAGGATGTGTTCCTGTTCTCCGGCGATATCCGCAGCAATATCCTGCTGCGCAAGGAGAATGTGGAGGACGCGGAAGTATGGGAGACCTGTCGCTATGTCAACGCAGATTCTTTCATCTGCAAGCTGGAAAATGGTCTGGATGAAATAGTACGGGAACGGGGAAATAATTTCTCTGCCGGACAGCGTCAGCTGCTTTCCTTTGCCCGCACCATTATCCACAGGCCTTCGGTCATGATCCTGGATGAGGCTACCGCTAACATTGATACGGAGACGGAGCTGCTGATTCAGGACAGCCTGGAAAAAATGAAGAATATTGGAACCATGCTGATCGTTGCACACAGGCTTTCTACCATTCAGTATGCGGACAATATCATCCTGCTGTCCCATGGCAAGATCGTGGAGCAGGGCAGCCACCAGGAATTATTGCATCGGAAGGGGCGGTATTACGACTTGTATACGTTGCAGTATCATAAACAATTGTTGCAGAATTCTTAGGCTGCTAAAGTATTGCATATGGGTAATTTTAGTGGTATAATTACCTAGCTAGCTTGACAACTGAATAGTGATATATCTTCAGGGCAGGGTGAGATTCCCGATTGGCGGTAAAGTCCGCGAGCGTGAAACGCAGGATTTGGTGTGATTCCAAAACCAACAGTATAGTCTGGATGGAAGAAGATGAAATTACATGATGCGGTATGATGCTATTTTATATTGTCGCGTGATGTTGCTTTAAATTTCCGGCACTTGAAAGATATGTTTATTCAGGTGCTGATTTTTATTTATTAGGAGGAATGACATATGAACAGCAAGACAAAAAAGATAACTACCACCGCTATGCTTTGCGCAATAGCTTATGTAATGGTAGTGATTGGAAGGATTCCCGTTGTACTATTTTTGAAGTATGACCCAAAAGATATCATTATCACGCTGGGCGGCTTGATATGGGGACCGATGACTTCCTTTATTGTATCTGTGATCGTGTCACTGATTGAAATGATGACCATCAGCGAGAACGGACCTATAGGGCTCATTATGAATATTGTATCAACATGTTCCTTTGCCTGTACAGCTTCTTTTATCTATAAAAAGAAAAGGACACTATCCGGCGCCGTGATAGGATTGGTAGCGGGCAGCCTGACGATGGTAGTGGTGATGCTGCTATGGAATTATCTGATAACGCCCATTTATATGGGATATCCCCGTGAAGTAGTGGCAGAGCTGCTGATTCCCGCATTTCTTCCGTTTAATCTATTAAAAGCAGGACTGAATGCCGGGTTCACATTCCTGCTTTATAAACCCATAACCATGGCATTGCGCAAAGCAGGCTATATATCGGATTCGCATAATATGCAGAGTAGGAAACCCATTGGGTTATGGCTGCTTGCTGGAGTTATCGTGATCACCTGCATCCTGCTGATATTATCATATAATGGGATCATTTAAGGAATTGGCAATTATCATGACTTTGAAGAAAGGAAAAAAGTTAAGCGTTAAATATGAGAAAAAAAGGTGTATTGATCAACTGCTTATTGTACGGAGTGTTTGTTTTTTATATCGCACTTCTTATTTTGATATTATTTAGAACACGGCATTTAGAGCGGTCGATAAATTTCATTCCACTGCGTGGTATCATTAGTTTTTTATCGGGTAATGATCTGGTATCAAACGAAGACAGTGCTATTGTTTTGCACGCCTTTGCTATAAGTAATTTGGTAGGGAATATTGTTATTTTTGTACCGTTGGGTGTTTACATCACTTTATTTAGGAAGAATAAAGGGATATGGAAAAATACTTTGCTGATTATGCTTGTGAGTACATTAGTGGAAATCATTCAAGTTATTTTTAAGTTTGGCATTGGAGATATTGATGATATTATCTTAAACACCCTAGGAGGATCCTTTGGAATCCTTATATACAGATTGGTGTTATTGATGTGTAAAGATGATTTGAAGGCGCGCCGTATGATAGCATTCCTTGCTCCGATTGCCGGAATAGCGAGTTTTGTAATTTTATTTCTGTATAATAACAAATATTAGGAGAAAACAAAAAATGTATGAATTGGTACAGGTTAGTGAGAAATGCTATTACATAAACTGCCCGGCAAAGATAGGTGTCTATGTTGCGGACAAGGATCATGTCTATCTGGTTGACAGTGGGAATGACAAGGATGCGGGGCGGAAGGTCAGACAGATATTGGATAAGAACGGCTGGCATCTGACAGCCATATTGAATACCCATTCCAATGCAGACCATATCGGCGGTAACCGCTATTTGCAGGGACAGACAGGATGTAAGGTTTATTCCGGTGGCATAGAGGCGGCTTTTACCAAATACCCGGTCTTGGAGCCGTCTTTCCTTTATGGCGGTTATCCCTGTAAGGATTTGCGGCATAAGTTCCTGATGGCGCAGGAAAGCGATGTGGCAGACTTTTCAGATGAAGGTTTTCCGAAGGAGATTGAGGTAATCCCCCTGCCGGGGCATTTCTTTGACATGGTAGGTTTCCGTATGCCGGATGGGGTGGTGTTCCTTGCGGACTGTATCAGCAGTAGGGAAACGCTGGAAAAGTATGCGGTATCTTTCATTTATGATGTAGGTGCTTATCTGGAAACACTGGATATGGTAGAGGGGATGGAAGCCATAATGTTTGTTCCCGCCCATGCGGAAGCGTCTGCCGATATCAAGGAACTTGTCCGTTACAACAGGGATAAGGTGCATGAGGTGGCGGAGAAGATCTTGTCTATTTGCAAGGAGCCGATGTGCTTTGAGAGGATTCTGCAGGAAGTGTTTATAGGCTATGGGCTTACCATGAATTTTGAACAGTATGTGTTGGTAGGCAGCACAGTGCGTTCTTATCTTTCATGGTTGAAAGACACAGGGAAGCTGGCGGCTGCGTTTCAGGATAATATGCTGCTGTGGCAGAGGATATAATTTTGATGATCCGTAGCAGGCGTTGAGGAGGAAAGCGTAATGAAATCCTTTTTGAATACTATACGATGTAAGGGAAAACCAATATCTGTTCGTAGACAGGTTGTTGATACGTTTGGGATATTACTTTTAGGAATTGCTTTAGGGACTTTTTCAAAATTTTTAGATAATACGGCAGTGAACGAGTTGCCTTTCATATTTGGATATTTGGATATTACAAATTTTTTGGGGCGTTTTGCTATATGGGTACTGATTGCTGTATGTATTTCAATTTATAGTAATTCTTCAATCAGAGCGGCAATAAATGTGTTTGTATTTTTTGCAGGAATGGTGACAAGCTACTATCTTTATTCAAAATTTGTGGCTGGATTTTTCCCAAGAAGCTATGCAATGATTTGGTTTGGGTTTACCGCTATTTCTCCGTTGTTGGCATTTATCTGTTGGTATGCAAAAGGAAAAAGCAAATTGTCTTTTGTCCTTTCTGCAATGATAATTGCGGTATTATTTAATATGACGTTTGTTTATGGTATGATTTATTTTGAGATGCGTTCCATTTTAGAACTGATAGTTTTTATTTGTGGATTAGTAGTTTTGAAACGTAATACTATCAAGGGTTCAATGATTATGACAGCAATCGGAATTATTCTTGCAATTGTTCTTAACTTGCTGGTTCCATTTCAATTTGGATAAATAGCTTCCCATTTATGTAAGAGGGGACTGATTATTTATTTTCTTAAGCAGAACAGGGCCGAGTACTATGATCATATGACTAAGGTAAGGAACAAAGGAAATTTTTAGGGAATCTTCCAACCCTCGAATCTATCGGCAGTGATGTCACTGATCGGAACAGCAGCATACATTCCGAATCCGCCTGTGCCGTTTGCCGTCCGGTAGCGTTGATCTTCGTTATTGTCATAGTAAAGGAAATCCACCTTGTTTCCGTCAACTACAAGTCCCATTAGCCGGAGGTCTGTATTTTCTTCTGTCTGTCCGATGTACTGTACGAAAAATGCATTTTCGAACCATAAATTGTTGTCGATCAATTTGTTAAAGCTGCTGTCCTGCCCAAAGCCGTAATCATCATATGCTGCTTGGATTAGCATTTCATTTAGCATTTCATCATCGTTGCAGATGATTGCATATTTGCCGTTAAATCCAAGGTCACCAATCGGCGCACAGAACATCATGATCTGGTCCGGGGTATAGAATTTCGCATCTGCACTGTAAGCGCTCATATTGATCTGGACAGGTTCAGGGACGGAAACCGAATTTTCGTCCGGTTTTTCCCAGCCATTGTAATCACTTTCAGTCAGGAACCGCACAGGAATCTCCGCATATGCCATACCTGTGTAGTTCCCATCATTTTTCTGATATGTCATAGTAATATTATTTCCCTGAATTTCAACGCCGTCCGCCATAGTTCTGACGGTTGAACCATCAAAGCAGTAAAATTGGAACAACAGTACTGTTTCGTCAAAATCGATCTTATCATTGTAAGTAATGATTGATTTTCCGGAATGATCTGTCACAAATTCTGCCATAGCCACAAGGGTTTGATATTCTTCTTCCGTGTGAATAATATAGTTTTTTTCTCCATAGACTTCATACAATTCTGTGGTATCTGATAGGCAGTATGTAGCAAAGAAATAGTCTGCTGCCTGAGAAATATCATTAATGTCGGGATACGTCCATCCCTCATAATGTTCTGTCGGAAGGATATCCTTTGGAACTGCTGCCATATAGCAGAATCCGCCCATCACATCGGGCTGTATTGAATCAGGAGCAGGTGTTTTGCTTTCAGCAGTATGAACGAAATGCATAATATCTTTATCCACCAGCAAAGCGCCTACTCTAAGATCATAGCCACCGCAGCCTACTTCATCGTATTCTATGACATAGCTGTACTCACTAATTGGATAATTCTGAATCATTTCATGGAATGGTTCGGCGATCGCAGTAGAGTAATACCATAGTTCATCTTCTGTCATGTCATCAGAGGGTAGGGCAAGCCCATACCTTTCCAACGCGTAATCAAGCTGTTCTTTATTCTCTATAACAAGCATACCGGGAGTATTTCCTGAAATATAGCCGCAGTTAAAGCTGAGCAGATAAATATCGTCCGCAGTCAGCAGCCTTGCCTGATCGCTGTAGTTTTGCATATTAATATTGAGAGCCACTCCATCAGCAGAAAAATATTCTGGTGTCTTGTTTTCGGGATCTGTTTCTTCGGAGGATAAGATCTCATGATTGTTTTCTTTGAAATTGCACGAAGTAAAAAATAAACATAGTATTGCCAGTAAAATTCGGATTTTTCGCATATAAACTTTCCTTTCTGCAGATGATCTTTTTTGCATATTTTTGATATATTTAACAATTTTACGTTTATATAATTGATACGATTTGGAATGGATGATTTATTGGGTAATATGAAATTTTTTGAATTAAATTTATATTCTTGTGCGCCATACACAGGATACAGAAGTATGCAGTATTCTTCATTTATGATGTGGGAGCTTATTTGGAAACGCTGCCTATGGTTGAAAGGATGGAAGCTGCTATAGATGATTGTAATTATCCATAATCTCCTTCATGGAAATGCTTTGCAGGCTGCTGCGCAGATCTTCATGTATTTTCGCATAGGAAGTATTTAAAACGCTGTGAATGTTTTTCCCTACCGGACACAGGGGAGAAGGCATGGAATGGATTCCAATCAATTTGGTGAGAAAATCCGGTTCTAACGCATTGCAGATCCGGTACAGTGTGATCTCATCCAAAGGGCAGTTGAGCTTTGCACCCCCTGTGCCGAATTTTACGGAGAGTATTCCCTCCTTTTTTAATGCACTGATGATATTCCTGATGGTGACGGGATTGGTTCCGGTGGAAAGTGACAGCAGTTCGCTGGTGACTTTCTGTTTCTCCCCATATTCACTGATAAAAATAAGGCAATGGATGGCAATTGAGCATTTCGTGCTGATATGCATGATCAGTATTCTCCTTATTGATGATAAATGCATTTTATCATAAAAGTTCAATGGTGTAAATCTTGACATTACACCTCTTGACCATTATACTAAATTAGATGTAAGATTAAAATTTACAGGAGGATGCAGCATGGCATTGGTACAGATTGTTTTTAGCCCGACAGGAGGAACCGGGAAAGTTGCTGACATTATCGCAGGGGAATGGGAAGGATCGGTTACCCGCGTTGATTTATCAGATGCAAAAACGGACTGTTCAAAGATTAAATTAGGACAGGAAGATGTGGCGTTGATCGCGGTGCCTTCCTATGGAGGTCGTGTCCCGGAGTTTGCCGCAAAAAGGCTTATGAAAATAACCGGTAACCAGGCGAGATGTGTGATCGTCTGTGTATATGGAAACCGTGCATATGAAGATACTCTTGTGGAGTTGCGGGACATTGTGGAAAAATGCGGTTTCCACACCATAGCTGCTATTTCTGCGGTAGCAGAACATTCCATTATACATCAGTATGCCGCAGGGAGACCGGATGAGAAGGATGCGGAAGTGCTGCGTGGATTTGCAAAAAAGATTTACAGGAAATTGATGGATGATGAGCCGTCAGCATCAACGTTAGAAATACCGGGCAACCGGCCATACAGGAAAGCGGGAGGAGCAGGTCTTGTCCCAAAAGCGACAAAAGAATGTGTCAGATGTGGTGTATGCGCTGAGAACTGTCCGGCGCAGGCAATCAGCAGGGACAGCCTGAAAACAGCGGATTCTAAAAAATGCATTTCCTGTATGCGGTGTGTTACCGGGTGTCCCCAGTCTGCCCGGAAGGTAAACGGGGCATTGGTATCTGCTGCCGCGATGGCGATCAAAAAAGCCTGCAGTGAAAGAAAAGAAGCGGAGCTTTTTTGTTAAGACAAAGAGAGAGGCACTATGGACCTATTACAGACCATAGGAAGAGGGAGCGGGGTATGAAAACAGGTGTTATCGACGTAGGCGGTGGTTTCCGGGGAATCTATGCCGCCGGTGTGTTGGACTACTGCATAGATCAGAAGATTTCTTTTGATCTTAGTATTGGTATATCGGCGGGAAGTGCGAATTTATGTTCCTACGCCGCCGGACAGAAAGGGCGGAACTACTATTTTTACACAGAGTATGGCTTTCGGAAACAGTATATGAGTCTCGGAAATTTTATCCGGAAAGGCTCCTATGTTGATATGGATTATATCTATGGAACGCTTAGCAACAGCGGAGGTGAAAACCCCTTAGATTATACGGCACTTCAAAATAATCAGATGGAGTTTTATGTTGTTGTCGCCAATGCGATGACAGGTCAGGCTCAATTTTTTGATAAGACGGATCTGCGTCAGGATTGTTACGACATCTTAAAAGCGTCTTCGTCTATCCCATTTGTTTGTAAGCCTTATGAAATCAACGGAATTCCTTACTATGACGGCGCGCTGGGCGATCCTGTTCCGGTAGAAAAAGCGTTTGAGTTTGGTTGTGACAGGGTTGTCCTAATCCTGACA
>JAIDPF010000052.1:33237-48503 GCA_029062895.1 Lachnospiraceae bacterium | reverse complement strand
CTCTACACCTTTTAATTCTAGGCCAGCGTCAGATTGGTATTATAGACATGTACAGTCGTTGATGTGCCAAGACTGCTATTGATCGGCTGTACCGGCGTTGATGCGCCAAGACTGCTATTGATCGGCTGTACCGGCGTTGATGCGCCAAGACCGTTATTTACCGGCTGCTCCGGTGTTGATGCGCCAAGTCCATTATTTGAGGACTGCTCTGGTGTTGATGCTTCAAGTCCATTTTTTGCAGGCTGCTCCGATATTGATGCTCCAAGACCATTATTTGCAGACTGCTCCAGTGTTGATGCTTCAAGTCCATTATTCACCGGCTGCGCAGGCGCAACAAAACTTTCGATCTTTGGCGGTGCAGGGATCTTTACTTCATTAATAGAATCTTTTTCAACAGGCGATTGCACTGACTCCTCTGCCGGAAAACGATATCCACAATCCCCGCAAAACTTAGATGTACTTAGAACTTTTCCTCCACATTGGGGACAATCTTTCATATTATCCATACTGTCCATCTCTATCCTCCCACCTTTTTAATAACAGAATGCCTCGAAACAATACCTTCGTCCGTCCTGTCTTCGATCATCTGTTTTGAATAATATTAAGTATAGCATACTTTTCAGAATAAAGTTAATAATTTTACAATTTTTCTATTTTTTTCCATAATATCAGAATTTTCAGCATATCTGCCATTTCCTTATGTTTCCTTTATGCCAGTCACTTTCTGTCCCGGATATAACATCCTCATATTCCGCAGAAGCCGTTCCGTCTGGTCTAACAAAAGCTTTTCATCCTTTTCCACAAGTCCGTCGATCTCATAAGACAGGATAAACTCAGGAAGTCCCTGTAACTGCATCTTTAAGTCACCTGCATATTCATTGAGCAGAACCGGGATCTCTTCGATCGCAACAGGAGCCTTCTGCTGCATATTAATACGCACTCTGCCCGCTTTTCCACGGATCTCCGTAATATAAAGTTCTCCCGCCATCGCCTTAAGCCATGCGATCCGCAGCAGATTTTCCGCCTGATCTGGCACTGCGCCAAAGCGGTCGCGCAGTTCATCACGCATCTCATCACAGTCCGCTTCACTACGCACCGATGCGATCCGCTTATAGATATCCAGCTTCTGCACCTCATTGACAATATACTCCTGAGGGATATATGCATCCACATCCAAATCGATGGAGACTGCGGTATCAGAAACCTTTTCCAATCCCTGCTCCTCTCTGACCGCTTCCTCCAGCATCTTACAGTACAGGTCATACCCAACCGCCTGCATATGTCCATGCTGCTGCTTTCCAAGCAGTGTCCCCGCTCCCCGGATCTCCAGATCGCGCATGGCGATCTTATAGCCGCTGCCAAGCTCCGTAAAATCACGGATCGCTGTCAGTCTTTTCTCTGCAACCTCCTTTAACAGCTTATCCTTCCGATACATCAGAAACGCATAGGAAGTCCGATTGGAACGTCCTACCCTTCCCCGGAGCTGATAAAGCTGCGAGAGCCCGAAGGTATCGGAATCATGTATAATCATCGTATTAACGTTAGGGATATCAAGACCTGTTTCTATAATCGTCGTGGAGACAAGAACATCTATCTTTTGTTTGATAAAATCCATCATGATATTTTCCAATTCCGTCTCCCGCATCTGTCCATGGGCAAATGCAACCCTTGCTTCCGGCACAAGCTTTGAGATCTTATTTGTCATCTCTTCGATCCCTTCCACGCGGTTAAAGACATAATATACCTGCCCTTTCCTTGCCAGCTCGCGCACGATCGCTTCCCGGACCATTTCTTCATTGTACTCCATCACATATGTCTGAATCGGCAGACGATCCTGCGGCGCTTCCTCTAAGACACTCATATCGCGCACGCCGATCATACTCATATGCAGAGTTCTGGGGATTGGTGTCGCCGTCAGGGTAAGCACATCAACATTTTCCTTCATTTGTTTTATCTTTTCCTTATGCGACACGCCAAAACGCTGCTCCTCATCAATGACCAGAAGTCCTAGATCCGCAAATTCCACATCCTTAGAAAGCAGTCGATGTGTTCCAATCACGATATCCACCAGTCCCTTTTTCAAATCGGATAACGTTGTTCGGATCTCTTTTGCCGTGCAAAAACGCGAAAGCATATCTATCCTGACCGGATACTCCTTCATCCGTCCAAGAAAGGTATTATAATGTTGCTGCGCAAGGATCGTAGTCGGCACCAGATACGCAACCTGCTTGCCCTCCTGCACCGCCTTAAATGCGGCTCTGATCGCAATCTCCGTCTTTCCAAAGCCCACATCCCCGCAGATCAGACGATCCATGATCTTGCTGCTTTCCATGTCATCCTTCGCAGCTATAATAGCATTTAACTGGTCTTCCGTCTCCTCATAGGGAAACATCTCCTCAAATTCCTTCTGCCATACCGTATCCTTGGAATAGCAGTATCCCGTCTTCTGCTGACGCCGGTAATATAAGGACACCAGCTCCTTTGCAACCTCTCCGACAGCAAGCTTTGTCTTTGCCTTGGTCTTTTTCCATTCCTGCGTATTCAGCTTGTTCAGCTTCGGCGCTTTCGCGTCGCGGTCGGCATAAAACTGAATGATATCCAGCGCAGTCGCCAAGACATAAACGATGCCGCCATCCCGATATTCTATCTTCATGTAGTCCTTGCGAACATGTGCCACCTCAATATTCTCAATGCCCCGATAGATACCGATCCCATAATCCTCATGGATCACATAGTCGCCCACATGCAGCTCGTCAAAGCTGCGGATCTTCGTCCCGCCAGTGTATTTAACGCGCTTTTTCTTCTTTTTAACTTCCTGTCCAAAGATATCCGTCTCAGCAATCACCGTAAACTTCAGCCCCGGATATTCATATCCTGTCCCAAGTCTTCCATAAAAAGTGACGATCTCTCCCGGCTGCAGTTTCTTTTCCCCATTTTCCGTATAACTTGCAACCACGCCTTCTGCGGTAATATCCTTCGCAAGACGCTGCGCACGGGTTCTGGAGGTAGATAAGATGACCACCCGGTATCCCTGTTTCCTTAATCCCGTCAAATGTTCCAAAAGACCGGAAAAGCTACCATGATAAGACGGCACGCTCCTTGTATTCAATGTATAAGAATCATCATAATCAAACAGTGTGTCACTTCCCAGTATCCCATAAAGCGAGATACTGCGTCTTCCCGAAAGCTCGGCGACCGTCTCCTCCACTCCTCTCAGGATATTCATCTGTCCGGGCAGAATATATCCCTTTTCCAGACGATGCATCATACTCTCGCGAAACTCAAGCTCTACTGCCGCCGCATGTTCCTTGATCCGCGCCGGCTCATCCAAATATACGCAAAGCTGCCTCTCATCAAACAGCTTTAAAAACGTGATCGTATCAGAATAAAAATAATGGATATACCCTTCCAAATTGGTCATCTGATCCATCTCCAAAAGCTGATGTTCCAAATCTTTTAACAGAAGACTGATCCGATGCGCTTCTTCCGTCTTAAACTCTGCCCTGTAACGCTCCATTACCTTTTTAGCGTCTGCTTCGATCTTATGAAAACCCTCTGCCTTCTGCGTGCCCGAAAGGATCATCTCCGTCGCAGCGTAGACTGTAATTTCATCCAGCGTTTCTATGGAGCGCTGGCTTAAGACGTCAAAGCTTCGGATTGAATCCACTTCATCTCCCCACAACTCGATACGGCAGGGATTCTCCTGGGTCAAATCAAAGATATCAATAATACCACCACGAATAGAAAACTGACCGGGACCCTCTACCTGATAATTTCTCTCATATCCCATAGCGGTCAGTTTGAGCGCAACCGCCTTCTCTTCCACGATACCGCCCTTTACTATCGTAATGACATGATCCTCCAACACTTCCCTAGGCAGAACCGGCTCCATCAGCGCGTCAAATGTGGTAACGATCACCATCTGTTCGCCGGAAAGAATCGCCCTGAATACCCGCATCCTGTCGATCACCATCTGTTTGCCGTTCACATCCGCCTGATAAAAGATCAGATCCTTTGCCGGATACAGATAGACGTTCTTATCATAAAAGCGGTACTCCTCATAGATCTCTCTGGCCCGCAGCTCACTATAAGTGATGATGAGTCCTGTCTGAAACGGTACGTTGCACGCCGAGATTAAATGGAGCTTCTGCGCATCCACGCAGCCTCCTACCGCAATACGGACGCGGTCCTTATGTAATTGTTCCTGCATGCGCAGATACCATTCCGCACCCTGCAGCGGAAAATAAAGCAATTCCACACTAATAACCATGCCTTTCCGTAACCTGCAAACTTTAATGCACTTTAGTGCTATGCCGCAGGCACAATAATTGCAAAACGAATAAATTTGTTTTAAGTCCCCCATGTCGCAGCTCCGCTGCAACTGTTTTTTATGCCTCACTCATCAGACTTTTTTATTATATGCATTCATCGCAGCGTCAATGTCCTGCTCCATAATCATGCATACCGCCTCCGCCGCCCGCTGACAGCTTTCTTCCATCAGCACGCTTTCTTCTTTTGAAAAATGTCCCAGTACATAATCCGCCAGATCATACCCTTTTGGCTTCTCGCCTACGCCAATCCTGATCCTCTTAAACTCCTCCGTACCAAGCTGCGCTATGATATTCTTGATCCCATTATGTCCACCTGCGCTTCCTTTCTTCCGCACCCGAAGCTGCCCCGGTGGCAGACTGATATCGTCATAGATCACGATCAGCTCCTCTGTCACGTCGATCTTATAATAATCAGCGATCTGACGTATCGCTTCCCCGCTCAGATTCATGAACGTCATAGGCTTTACAAGAACCACTCGTTCACTGCCGATCCTTCCTTTGCCGGATAACGCCTTATGCTTGACCTCGCCGATATCGATCTGATACTGACCGGCAAGGCAATCGACCGCCGCAAATCCCACGTTATGTCTTGTATTACGATACTGACCGCCCGGATTCCCCAGACCTGCAATGATATACATACTAATCCTCCATGTCAGAGCAGCTTGCTGCGATCAAAGCAATTTGAGGCTCTGACTCAAATTGCTAATTGAAAAATAAGATATCAATCTTATTTTTCAATCTAATCCCCCATGCCGGCGTCGGCGGCTCAAATAAGAATGAAAAACGCCGTTTCACAAGCAAACAAGTGTCCCATACCATTTATGGGACATTTGTACTTTATTTATATTAGCATAAACCGAACTGTATATCTATAAATAATTTCCCTCAAATCGCATAAAAGAAAGGGCTGCCATTTGGCAGCCCTCCACATTGCTCCGGCAAAACCAATCTGTAATCACTCTTCTGCCAGCGCTTCATTGTACTTACTTATTACCATGTTTTGTATCATCTCTCTGGTCTCTGTGGTAATCGGATGAGCAATATCCCGATAAGTACCATCCTGCGCCTGCTTACTAGGCATAGCGATAAATAATCCCCTGTCTCCCTCAATGATCTTGATGTCATGCACTACGAACACGCCATCAATCGTGATGGAAGCAACGGCCTTCATCTTTCCTTCTCTTTCAACTTTGCGAACCCGAACATCGGTTATTGTCATATCCGCTTACCCCCTTACTACCAAAGATGTATCATCAAAAGATGTTTCATCTTTTGATGATTCAACTTTAGATGACATATCGTTCGTTCTTCTCTACTACTACCTTGATTCCGTCCTCTCCCTTGTGGAATGAATTTGCACGTATGGTATCACGGCTCTCCACGATGCAGTTTTCAATATGCGTATTATCCCCAATATATACATCATTTAAGATGATCGAATTTTTTATAGTACAGTTATTCCCTACAAATACCTTCTTGAAAATGACTGAGTTCTCAACTTCTCCGTTGATAATGCTTCCGCTGGAGATCAGACTATTGCGCACCTGTACTCCCACATTGTACTTTGCAGGCGGAAGATCGTCAATCTTGGAATAAATATCCGGGTACTGCTTAAAGAAATAATTTCTAATATCCGGCTTCAGGAAATCCATGTTGGTATCGTAATAATCCTGAACCGTCGAGATATTTTTCCAGTAATCCGTCATCTTGTACGCATAGATTCTCTTTAAGTCTTTATAACGAATCAAGATGTCATTTACAAAATCATACCGTCCTTCTCCGGCAGCTTTTTCAATCATCTCGATCAACTGCCTCCGACGTATCACATAAATACCGCAGGAAATCGTGTGCGAGTTAGCCTTGACCGGTTTCTCTTCAAACTCCCGAATCCTTCCGTCTTCGTCCATCTTTACACAGCCGAATCGCTCTACATTGACATCATTGCCAAATTCCTTACATACGACTGTAATATCAGCTTTCTTCTCAATATGATATTCCAATACCTTATTGTAATCCATCTTATATACGCAGTCACCGGATGCGATCACCACATAAGGCTCATGGCTGTCCTTCAAAAACTCCAGATTCTGCGCAATCGAATCCGCCGTGCCACGATACCAGTCGCTGTTTTCTGCAGTTCTGGTGGGTGTAAATACATACAGACCTCCCTGCTTCCTGCCGAAATCCCACCATTTGGAGGAACTCAGATGTTCATTTAAACTTCTTGCATTGTCCTGTGTCAGAACCGCAACTTTCTGAATATGGGAGTTTGTCATGTTGCTAAGTGAAAAATCAATGCTTCGATAGCTGCCCGCAATCGGCATTGCCGCCACGGCACGTCTGCCGGCAAGTTCTCCCATTCTACTCTGTTTCGCGCCGCCGCCGGCTAAAATGATACCCATCGCTCTCATGCTTTATCGCCCTCCTTTATCAGAGATTTACCACTGGCAAGGGTCTTATCAGGATAATCCGAAGCATCCGTCTCACCAAATACAACCGTATTCTTACCGATCGTAACGCCTGCAGGAACCGTGGTATGTTCTCCGATGCAGACAAGTCCATGATTGTATATATGCGGGTCTGTTTCATTATCCACTTCCTCGCCAATACCGGTCCGGACATCATCTTCTATCGTAGTATTCTCTGCTATAATCGTTTTGTTTAATTCGCAATGAGCGCCGATCGTCGTCTCATTCATAATGATGGAATCCCTTACGACCGTGCCTTCCCCAATTTCAACATTGCATCCGATGATGGAGTTATACACCTCGCCATAGATAGACGCTCCTTCACCGATCAGACTTCGCTCTACCACACTGTCCGCTGAAATATACTGTGGCGGCAGCGCATCCGACTTGGTATAAATCTTCCAATATTCTTCATAAAGATTAAATTCCGGAACAATGTCGATCAATTCCATATTGGCTTCCCAATAAGAATGAAGCGTTCCAACGTCCTTCCAGTATCCATTGTACTCATACGCATAGATCGGAGCCTGATTCTGATGACAGTATGGAATGACATGCTTGCCAAAGTCAAGCGCCGGCTGATCCGCCTTGGCGATCAGCGCTTCCTTTAAAGTCTTCCAAGTAAAAATATAGATACCCATAGAAGCCAGATTGCTGCGCGGATGCTCCGGTTTTTCCTCAAAATCAACGATCTTGTGATTATCATCCGTAATGACGATACCAAAACGCTTTGCTTCCTCAAGAGGAACCGGCATAACTGCCAGTGTCACTTCCGCGCCATTCGCCTTGTGGAAATCCAACATAACCTCATAATCCATCTTATAGATATGGTCTCCCGATAAAATCAACACATATTCAGGATTGAAGCTTTCCATATACGCAATATTCTGATAAATTGCGTTCGCCGTTCCGGTATACCACTCTGTGTTCGTGCTTTTCTCATAGGGAGGAAGCACTGTCACACCGCCGATATTACGATCCAAATCCCACGGAATACCAATACCGATATGCGTATTCAGCCTAAGCGGCTGATACTGTGTCAACACACCTACCGTATCAACGCCTGAATCAATACAGTTACTCAGCGGAAAATCAATGATTCTGTACTTTCCACCAAAAGAAACTGCTGGTTTCGCCATCTTCCTTGTCAGTACGCCCAATCTGCTGCCCTGACCGCCGGCAAGCAACATGGCAATCATTTCTTTCTTGATCATGTCATCACCTCTGTCATAGTAAATTTGTAACCTTACCCAATTTTATAATTTCTTACCAGTAATTACCTTTTTCATTATAACATAGCTTTTTGTGAAAGTGAATATTTTTTAAAAAATATTTTCTCAGATTGTAATTTTTTTTGTGAGTTTTACATAATTATATCCCACAATTTTACGCTTGTTTTGCAATATTTTGCCATAAACTGTCGTTTGATTTTTGTGAATATTGCCAAATTTGTGTCCTGTATTGTAAGTTTGTCCAAACTATCCACGCCTATACAAATTGTCTAATAAATACAAATTATGCGTGAAAAAATTGTCACTTTTATATTTGTCCCTCCATTGCGTTTTGAACGGATTGACTTTACATCCATTTTTTTACGAGTATAATAAATGATAGCGGTGATCCAAGCATCGTCCTACAACCCGATGCAGGCAATAAATACTATTTCAAGAATATAATGATCATGTAAAGAATATAGTAAGAAGGAGCATATCTGCACTATGTATCAAATTGATTTTAAGAGACCCATCCACGTTCATTTCATCGGGATCGGCGGCATCAGCATGAGCGGTCTGGCAGAGATTCTTTTATCCAGAGGATTTACGATCAGCGGCTCCGACAGCCAGTCCTCCCCTCTGACGAATCATCTGGAATCCCTCGGAGCTACTATATATTATGGGCAGTGTGCCGACAATATCAAGGACGGCATAGATCTTGTCGTCTATACCGCGGCGATCCGGGAAGATAATCCTGAGTTTGTTGAAGTCTATCGTCGCAATATCCCTACTCTAAGCCGTGCCGAACTGTTAGGACAGCTCATGTTAAATTATCAGATTCCTATCGCAATCAGCGGCACCCACGGAAAAACAACAACAACTTCCATGGTCTCAGAGATCCTGCTTACCGCGGATACGGATCCCACACTTTCCATCGGGGGAATCTTAAAAACCATCGGCGGCAACCTGCGGATAGGACATTCAGAATATTTTGTTACAGAAGCCTGTGAGTACACGAACAGCTACCTAAGCTTTTTTCCAAAGCTTGCCATCATACTTAATATAGAAGAAGACCATATGGACTTTTTTAAGGATATCAATGACATCCGCAATTCTTTCCATCGTTTTGCATCGCTGCTTCCAGCAGACGGCACGCTGATCATCAACGGAGATATCGAACGCCTTGATGAAATTACAGAAGGGCTTTCCTGCAGGATCATCACCTTTGGCAGCACCGACCAAAGCGACTATTATCCATCTGATATTACTGTTTCAGAAAATGGCTGCGCTTCCTATGTACTCCACCATCCGGGCAGCGCCCCCGAACCCATACAACTTTCCGTGGTCGGCGTCCACAATGTATATAATTCTCTGTCGGCCATTGCTCTGTCAGAACTTTTAGGATTTGACATGCTGACGATCAAGAAAGGACTGTCTTCCTTCAGCGGAACAGACCGACGGTTTGAATACAAAGGAGAAATCGGCGGCATCACGATCATTGACGATTACGCGCATCATCCTACGGAAATCCGCGCTACTCTGGACGCGGCGAAAGGCTATCCCCACAAACGCCTTGTATGCGTTTTCCAGCCGCACACCTACACACGCACCAACGCGTTTTTAGATGATTTTGCAAAGACTCTTTCCATGGCGGATCTCGTGGTCCTGACCGATATCTATGCAGCCAGAGAGAAAAACACCATCGGCATCTCCTCTAAAGACTTAAAAAATAAACTGGATGCTCTGGGCACGGAATGTTATTATTTTTCTCTGTTTGATGACATTGAAAATTTTATTTTACAAAATTGCAGTGAAGGGGATCTGTTGATAACTATGGGAGCCGGTGATGTAGTTAAAATCGGCGAATCTCTTCTCGGCAAATAACTTATCCACAATATCTACATCTTTAAACGTCCATCGCGACGGATAAAAATGTGGATATTTTTATTTACATAACATTGCATCTTTCAGAAAAACAAATTGAAATAATCCTTGGAAAACAGGTATCCATCGACAAATTTCTACATATTATGTCGATGCCCTATTCACAATATCCACAATATCCACATTTCCTCGAAATCCCTATAAAATAAGGCTTTCCGACCATTTGCAGCTATTGATTTTTTATTCCGATGTGATATAATTTTCATACAGAAATCGTTACCTAACTTCCATCTTTGGAAGTTATCGCATGGAGAGTAAACATGATACCATTAAACATCACATCGGATTCCACTGACGGATACACGGTGTTATCTAATCGTTTCATTGATCAGTACATGAAGGACGCCAATGATGCGCAGATCAAAGTATATCTTTATCTGCTCCGCATGGTCAGCGCCAACCTCCCTACTGATATAACTGAAATCGCAGATAAATTCAATCACACGGAAAAAGATATTATCCGTGCGCTTGCCTATTGGGAAAAACTGCATCTGCTTTCTATTGATTACGACTGCCGTCAGAACATCACAGGCATCCGACTGTGCACCCCCTCTCTGGAGGAAACTCCGGCAGAAACTCCCACCCTGGAAATCGTTCCCGACAAGCCGAAGTCGGTTTCCTTGGATTATGCTGCCGAAAAAAATGCATATACTTTAGAAGATATTGCCGCCTTTCAGGAGAATCCCGAAAGCAAACAGCTTCTTTTTGCCGCACAGCAATATACCAGACGCACCATCAGCGGACCGGAGATCAAGACGCTTCTGTTTATCTACGACCGTCTCGGTTTTGCGCTGGATCTGACGGATTACCTTCTGCAGTATTGTATCGGACAAGGCTTGAAAAGTTTTCGTGCCATAGAGCAGACCGCCATCCGTTGGTATGAAGCAGGCATCGTCAATATCAAGCAGGCGAAATCCTTCCAGCAGGCGCAGCGCACCGCTGCCAGTCAAAATACCGGCATTGAGATCATGAAGCTACTCGGGAAACAAGGACTTCCTGCCAAAAAAGAGCAGGAATATATCAACCACTGGGTCGGAGAATGTGCTTATTCCATGGAGTTAATCGAAGAAGCCTGCAACCGCACTGTCATGAAAACGGACACAAACCGTTTTTCCTATGCCAATTCTATTTTGGAATCATGGCAGAATGACAATATCCGATCCCTAAAGGAATTAAGCGCCGCTGAAGCAGCTCGGAAATCCAAGATCAATGCTGCCCGCCAATCCGCCTACACAGCCTCGAAGAAACCATCCGGCTCCTTCTGCAATATTGAACAGCACGACTATGACTTTGCCGAATTGGAAGCTGTCGCGTTAGCGAAAGTGAAAAAAGCGTTAACCAGTAATTAGACTATTGAAAGGGGTTTCTATGCCTTTAACCAATCAGCAATATAACTTTATCAACCGCACTTATGAAAAACGGCGAGCAGAAAATGATTATCAACTGGAACAGCGCAGGACGGAAGTCTATCGAAAGATTCCCGAATTTCAGGAGCTTGATCAAAAGATCATTTCCACTTCCATGGAGCATGCCCGCACACTTCTGGATCCACCGGGCGGCCGGCAGCCGTCCCGAAAAGAATTGTTGGATGCGCTTCATCAGAAACTGGAACATATGAAATCATATAAACTACAGCTCCTTACAGAGGCAGGATATCCCAAGGATTATCTGGAACCGCACTATACCTGTGAGATCTGTCAGGATACCGGATATATAGATGGCAGGAAATGCTCCTGCTTTCACAGACTGGAAATTGAACTATTATATGACGCCTCTCAGATACGCGATCTTCTTGAAACCAATAATTTTTCCCGTCTTTCCTATGATTATTATCAGGGAGATGATCTGGAGAGGTTTCAAGATGCTGTAGAAACTTGTAAAAAATTCATAAATAACTTCGATTCGGACTACCAAAATCTCCTTTTTTATGGTACAGTAGGTACGGGAAAGTCTTTTCTGTCCGATTGTGTTGCAAAAGAACTGATTGACCAGGGAAAATTTGTGATTTATTTCAGCGCGATCAGACTTTTTGAAAGCATTTCATCCAAAATGTATTCAAAAGAACTGTCGGATCAGCTGCTTGATGCCCTCTATCATTCCGACCTTCTGATCATTGATGATCTGGGTGCAGAGTATGCCACAGATTTTACAAAGTCACATCTGTTCAATATTGTGAACGAACGCATGTGTAACCGCAAATCAGTGATCATATCCACCAATTTTACAACTCCGGATGAGATTAGAACCCATTACTCTGACCGTATGTTTTCCCGCATTTTTAGGCACTATGCATTTCTGAAACTTACAGGAGCAGATATCCGCATACAGCAGAGAAGAGACGACTGAACAGTTACATATTACAGATATTTCACGATGCAAATTCAGAAAGCGAGGGACACATCACATGCCAATGCGTAAACAGGAAGTTCGTAATCTGGAAACGATTCCGGTGGGCACTCTTGGAATCATCCCACTGGAAGGCTGCCGCCATCTTGGAGAAAAAGTGAATCAATACCTTGTTAAGTGGCGTATTGAAAGAGAGCATGCCCACGCAGACACTCTTTCCTTTGCAGGATACCAACGAGACAGCTACATACTGGACGCCAAAGTTCCAAGATTTGGCTCCGGCGAGGCAAAGGGCGTTATTATGGAATCCGTCAGAGGAACCGATCTTTATCTGCTAGTCGATGTTGGCAACTACAGCCTGACATATTCTTTATTTGGCAAGCAAAATCACATGTCTCCCGATGATCATTATCAGGATCTCAAAAGAATCATCGCTGCTGTCGGCGGCAAAGCGCGAAGGATAACAGTCATCATGCCGTTCCTGTACGAAAGCCGTCAGCATAAACGAAGCGCACGGGAATCTTTGGATTGCGCGCTTGCGTTGCAGGAGCTGGTACAAATGGGTGTGGATAATATCATCACCTTTGATGCCCATGACCCGCGTGTACAAAATGCAATTCCCTTAAACGGATTTGAAACGGTACAGCCTTCCTACCAGTTTATTAAAGGGCTACTGAAAAATGTTGATGATCTGAAACTTGATTCGGACCACATGATGGTGATCAGCCCAGATGAGGGTGGTATGGGACGCGCCATCTATATTGCCAACGTACTTGGTCTTGATATGGGTATGTTTTATAAGAGACGTGATTATACAAGAATTGTCAACGGACGCAACCCGATCGTTGCCCATGAATTCCTCGGCACCAGTGTGGCGGGCAAAGACATGATCATCATTGACGATATGATCTCTTCCGGTGACAGTGTAATCGAAGTAGCTACTGAACTGAAAGCCCGCAATGCAAACCGAATCTTCGTTTTTGCCACCTTCGGGTTGTTCACCAACGGTCTGAAAAAATTTGATGAGGCCTATGATAAAGGTCTGATCACGAAAGTTTTTACCACAAACTTAATTTATCAGACCCCTGAATTATTGGACAGCCAGTGGTATGCAACCTGCGACATGAGCAAATATATTGCTTATCTGATCGACACCTTGAACCACGACGCTTCCATTAGTGATTTTCTGAATCCCAGCGAGCGTATCCAGACGCTGGTCAATCAGTATAAAGCTGATCATTCATAATATAACCATGCATTTCCACAATCTGCACTTTGGGCCGCAGGCACAAAGTGCGATTGAAAAATCTTTGATTTTTCAATCTAACCCCGTGAGTTCGAAACCATCCTCACGTAAAACAAAACTAAGGAGACTTTTAAAATGAAAACATCAAACAAGACGCTGTTTCTTGTACAGGCAGCTTTGATTGCTGCATTGTACGTCGTACTGACCGATCTTGCCAACCGTCTCGGACTGGCAAGTCAGGCCATTCAGATCCGCTTTTCCGAAGCGCTTACGATTCTTCCCATTTTTACGCCAGCGGCGATCCCCGGACTGTTTATCGGCTGTATTTTAGCCAATCTCTTAACCGGTGCCATTATCTGGGATATCATTTTCGGAAGCATTGCTACGCTTCTTGGTGCGATCGGAACTTATGCCGTAGGGAATCTCTCTTTTAAAGGCAAAAAGTGGCTTGCGCCGCTTCCTCCCATCATTGCTAATACGTTGATCGTTCCGTGGATCCTGTCTATTGCATATCAACTGGAAGGTTCTATTCCTTATTTCATGCTGACCGTCGGTGCAGGCGAGCTGATCTCCTGCGGAATCCTTGGTATGCTCCTGCTGTTGGGGTTGGAAAAACACGCCCAACAAATTTTTAATAATATCTAATTTTAAAAACATACAAAAATCAAAAACGGCATAACCCGCAGGTTGTGCCGTTTTCTATCTTTATACTATATTTATGAACAGAACTGTTTACCAGAGAATATCCGGATAGACCCCCTGCTCCCTCAACTGTCTGATAGATTCCATAACGAACGGTTTATCCTCTTTGTAGGTTACCCCAAACCAGCGATCCTTGGAGGAAAGCACCTTGACCGTTGCCTTTCCTTCCTTAATCATGCGGCCAACCTCCATAGGAATATAACATTCTGATTTCAGCGGATTTTTTTCTACTTCAGATGCAAAAAAGCGATCCATGGATGCCTGCAGTTCCTGAAAAATTCCCGATGTAAATCCCCACATATTCATGGAGACCAGCATATTGCCCGGAAGCGGATGGTATGTTGCGCCGTCGTCCTCAGAATAAGAAGCTCCTTCTTCCGTCTTGATGATCTTAGTGCGCTCTACAATTGTCTCCAAATATCCGGCTGCATCCATCTGACAGCATCCCCTTGCCACAGAGCCATGCTCAGTCAGGGTGTTCTGCAGTTCATAACCCACCATACAAAACGGCATTTTCTCTTGCTCCGGTACATTGGTCAAAAAATCATATAAAGACTGATAGGCACTCACACCGTAATAATCGTCCGCATTGATTACCGCAAACGGTTCTTTCACCACGTCCTTACATGCCAGAACCGCATGCGCAGTCCCCCACGGTTTTACTCTATCCTCCGGAATAGAAAATCCCGCCGGTACGTCCTGCAGATTCTGAAATACATATTCCACCGGCATCTTTCGGCTGACTGCGTCGCCAATGCAGCTTCTAAAATCCTGTTCCGTTTCTTTTTTTATGATAAATACGACCTTTCCAAATCCTGCCCGCATCGCGTCATAAATTGAAAAGTCTATGATCTTATGTCCATTCTCATCGATGGGATCGATCTGTTTTAATCCACCGTAACGGCTGCCCATACCTGCTGCCAAAATAACTAATGTAGGTTTGAGTGACATACTAGATATTCTCCTTATTTTTATACTAATCTCGCTCACGGGCTTCGCCCTATGCTCACTC
>JAIDPF010000052.1:0-33137 GCA_029062895.1 Lachnospiraceae bacterium | reverse complement strand
GCGTATTCTTACCCGCAGTGCCGAGCTCGTTTCCGCTTTGCTCCATCTCGCTCACGGGCTTCGCCCTATGCTCACTCGCGTATTCTTACCCGCAGTGCCGAGCTCGTTTCCGCTTTGCTCCATCTCGCTCACGGGCTTCGCCCTATGCTCACTCATGAAATCATATTCCGCCCGGAAGCAAGCTTCCGGTGGCAGATGATTTCATTCATTCGCGCACTGCTCATTGCTTTCGTGTACATTATACCACTCATTAGAATAAATTACTACTGTCAGTTTCCTGCCGCTGACTCCACGATACTCTTAGGCACCGTCTGTGCCGCGGCTTCCAAAAACGCATTTTCCCATGCGGCATCTCCTGCCTGAACATAAGCTATGCTGAATATAAATTTATCCGTAATATAATAATACTGCCACGTCTTATAGGAAATTCCATCTTTCTCATAGGTCAGGATCAACCCTACCTGCTGCCAGCCATCTTTTTCCTCCTGCGTACATCCCTCCAGACCGATTTCCGTTTCCAGACTTAAAACAAACATGTTTTTATAATCCTCGGCTGTCATAGTCATATAGTCCATCGTATGATCATTCGTCTGTCTGATATAGCTGATATATGAAAAATCCTGCTGTGTCTCACTGACATAGATTGCCTGCATGTCCGTATTGTCACTGGCTGCCACAAATCCCTCAGGAACCGGATAGGATAACAACGAATATTCCATCGCCTCTGCCGGCACAATATTTTCAGAAATCCCCGCAGCAATTTCCTGCGACACAGTCATCGGCGGATTTTCCGCTTCCGTATTATTACAGGAACACATCGCCAGCGAGCATATCATCAATGGTAATATAACGCGACATCTTTTCACCATTCCAACCTCCGTATAAATTTATTCTTCCCCAATGCTTTCATATACAATACCATGCTCCAGAAAAAATGTATGCCAAATCCCATAGCAATTACCCAAAAGATGGACGTCATCCGCCGACATATCCCGTCTGAGATTGCCGTTCTCATCATCATAGACCTCATTGACATCAAGGTAAAAAATATCCTGTCCATTGGTGAGTTCTTTTAACGCCTCATTACGTTCATTGATATTGGTATTGTTAAAAATAGGATCCTCTCTATCCTTTTCACCGGTCACATGCATAATTGCCTGAATTACAATGAGCGCATCTGGCTGCAATGTCCTGATTTCCTCCAAAACAGCCTGATAGTGCCGGATAAAATACTCCGTGTCGGCTGTTCCCATCTCATTAATACCTACCATGATATAAATCTTTCCATACTGGCGATCTGTCAACGCTTCCCTGATGGTTTCATTGTGTCCGTTTGTAGTAACTTTTGTATCCATCATATTATAAATCGTCATGGATACCTTAGAAAGAAAATCTGCCTCCTCCATTCCGGCATATTCATATACGCCCTGCATTCGGGAATCACCAATAAAAACCGCATCCGCAAAATAAGAATCATCTACCGTTATGAAAGCCGAAGAAGGTGTGGAACCGCCCCCTCCTAACAGTCCCTCCATGTCATTACATTCCAACATCTCCTCCAATAGGGAATGACACAGCAGATGTTCCGTCACATATTCCGCCGTCAGGCGATGTTCACCTGCCATACGTTGCTGTTCAACGATCTCCTGTAAGCCCCAATGTTCCATATCTTCGGCATATCCTGCTGCCACAAGATCCGAAGAATGGCTGATTCTATTTTCTCCTGAATATAGACTGCCCGTCTCCAATGATTCTCCGGAAAACACATTCCATGGAACAAATCCATCCCGAATGGCTAAGACTGCCAATGCTACTTTCTCACCATATCCCTTTACCATAAGGTTACTGTACCCCATATGGGAGACCCATATGCCATATCCCTGCAGGAAGCATATCGTGAGCAAAATCAAAATGCCAAGGGAAATTCCATCATTCCCTTTTCGCTTCATACCAATAACCATGCCTTTCCGTAACCTGCGAAACCATATCGCAGGCACATTATTTGAAAAAAATAATTCCATCTTTAAAAAACTATTTTAAACACTAATCCCCATTTCAGAGCAGACTTATTTTTCAATCTTATTTCATATTAATCAATCCCTCATGCCGCCTTAGGCGGCTCAAATAGGAATGAAAAACGCTGCATCAAAAGCGAACAAGTTCGCTTTGCGTTTTTTGGTGTGAAACTTAATATATCTTAGGCAGTGTTTTTTACCGCCTTAGATATATTTTTCACACTATAATGCCAACTTTAATATATGCTTATAGATTATATTAAAATTTATAATACAGGAACGGATTGTCCATTCCAAGCGCCAGACAATACAGGCACATCAGGAAAAGAACATATGCCACCAATGTTCCAAACCTGCTCCTCTGGATCAGCATTACAAAGCTTTTCCTTACCTTTGGCACGCAGATAAGGATCGATACCGCAAATAATAACGCATAGGTTTTCCCATAGCGAAGATAATCCTCCGGATTGACATTGGGCACATAATCCATCTTCACAAAAGGGAACATCCTGTTCAGGTAGATCACAAGCCTGTCCGGCTTTGTAATGGCAAATACGATCCACGATACCGGGATGAGAAACAGCATGTACAATCTGCCCAGTACTCTGGATGCATCCAGATATTTTTTCATAAACAGCTTCTCCAGCATAATAAAGACAAACCAGCCCAATCCCCAAAAGATAAAATTCCAGTCAGCCCCATGCCAAAAACCGGTTACCGCCCAGACCACCAAAAGATTCCTGACCATGCGGATCCTGCTGCACCGGCTGCCGCCTAACGGAAAATAAAGATATTCCCGAAACCATCTGCCCAGTGTGATATGCCATCTCTGCCAAAGCTCTGTCACACTTTTGGAGGCATAGGGATCCCGAAAATTCTCCGGCAGATAAAATCCCAGCATTTTTCCGAGCCCCACCGCCATAATGGAATATCCGAAAAAATCATAATAGATCTGAAACGAATAGGCCCATGCTCCCATCCAGGCCAGCGGCGTAGAGATACTTTCATAACCGATCCTCTCTATGTCCGTCCAAAGGATACCGATCTGATTGGCAATCAAAACTTTGAAGCTCATCCCCAGAATAAAAAGTTTCAATCCGTGGTCAAATCCAACCCTAGTCGTACGGCGGTCTGCCAACCGTTTCTTCACTTCCGTGTATTTGACGATCGGTCCTGCTACAAGCTGCGGGAACATCGTAATATATGCCCCAAGGCGCAGAAAATTTTTCTCTGCAGGATAACTGCGGCGGTATACGTCAATCACATAGGAAAGGATCTGAAACGTATAAAAACTAATACCAATGGGAAGAGGCAGCGACTCTTCCGAAATGACCGGCAGGGTAATCCACGTGATATGGAATACCTTATATAAAAGAATATTTATATTTAGTGCAAAGAATCCGCAGTATTTAAAGAAAAACAAAATCCCCAAATCAAAGACAAGCGAAAACCCGAATAATGCCTTCCTTAATTTCTTATAAGCCGGCTTTCCATACAGATAATCCAACCCCTGCGCAAACAGATAATTGACGACAACAGAACCTGCCATCAGGAAAACATAGACCGGCTCGCCAAACGCATAAAAGCACAGGCTCCCTACCAGTAAAACAAAATTTTTTACCGGAATGCTAAAACTTCTGTTTTGTGGAATGATATAATATACAGCCAAAAATATCGGCAAAAAATACAGTATAAACTCTAAACTGGAAAAAACCATCTCATTTGTATCCTTCTGTAACTAGCAAATCAAACATATATCATTTCTGTTTTTGGCTTCATTTGCTCTTGACATAGTATTCAATACTATGTTATAAAATATTTATCATGTAGTTTTGATAACCACATCATGTGTTATTATAATACAATTATTTCAATGGTGCAAATATGATATGCTTTCATCAATTCTGCACTTATCAAATATTATATTACTTTTTCAAGGAGTTGTAAGCCATGTTGTATGAAATTATTACCGATTCCGCCAGCAATTTGACAAAGGATCTGACTGACAGATATCATATACACATTATCTCTTATACCGTCAGTATCGACGGAAAAGATTTTCTCTGTTACGACGAAACCAGAGATTTTGCCGCCACAGGGAAAAATTTTTATGACCAGATGAGAAAGGGCGCCGCCGTTTCCACTTCTCTGATCAATTCCGACAAATTTGCCAAATCTTTTGAACCGTTTTTAGCGGATGGTAAAGACATTATATTCGTCAGCATTTCCAGCGGCATCTCCGGCACGGCCCAGGCCGCTAAGATCGCAGCCGATGACCTGAAGGATAAATATCCGAACCGGCGCGTCGCCGTCATTGATACATTATCCGCTTCCCTTGCAGAAGGCATCTGGGCAATCCGGATCGCAGAACTGCGCGAACAGGGTTGTTCTATTGACGAAGTTCTTGCCTACTTTGAGCGGGAAAAGATGAACATGAACCAGATCTTTACAGTGGGTGATCTGAAATATCTCAAACGCGGAGGTCGTATCTCTGCGGCGGAAGCCGCCATCGGCAGCCTTCTTTCCATTAAACCCATTCTGAAGGGCAATGATCTTGGCAAGATCGTCGTACACGAGAAAGTCCGCAGCCGCCAGCGTTCCTTACAGGCGCTCGCCGATCATACCATTGCCAGACTGACCAATCCGTCAGAAGAATATGTTGCTATCGCTCACTGTGACGCCCCGGAGGATGCGCAGTTTGTCGCGGACATGATCCGTGCCAAATGTCCCGTGAAAGAAATCATCCTACGTTACTATGATCTTTGCACCGGTACACACGTAGGTCCCGGAACGATCGCCATCTTTTTCTTTGGCCAGGACCGGCGGCACTGGACAAAGTGACCAAGCACAATTCCCTTTTGCCATCTTTTCATTAAAAGTACGAATACCGCGTCAGAATTCCCTTCCACGCGGTAAATTGTCTTTCGTAATATAACATTTTCCAACGGTCACGCCACCTGCCGGCGCTTAATCAATTTTCCCACGGGTTTTACACCGGATCGCCAGCGAAATAATATCCAGCAGATCCTTGACCACTTTCTCCCGGGGCGGAAGATAAATACATCTGGAAAATGCCTCGACCATTTCCTCCGGCACATCATAAAGTTCAATAAACTCGCGCCATTTCAGATCCGTACCGCATTGTCCCCTGCGGACTACTTCCATGATGCGTATCGCGTCCTCCTGCCTAAAACCACTATCCCGCAGAAGTTCATACACATCCTCCTGTGCAAACAAAGGATATCTTAAAAACCAATCCTGTTCATAAAAGCAGCTTCCCTTCTCCAAATCATAAGATACATATTTGAGAGAAAGTGTATCTGCCATCTGCCAAAAATTCTTCGGCTTCATCTCCAAAAACAGCCTTCTGCCAAATGCGGAATCCTGTACCTCCCCAAGATCCTGCCATGTCAGCTGTCTAAAATCCTTGGGACGTATACCGTGTTCCTTTAACATCTGATTGATCCATATCGCATTGACGCAATAAAGCCAGTAGCCTTCCTGTCTGCGTTTAATGATATATTTATATCCTCGATTTCTCACCAATCTTCTCCTCAAATCTGTGTCTTGTCCACACATATTCTATTATACACAATTTTCAGAGAAATGGTATCCCTTTTTCATATATTTTGTGTTTTATTTTTTAAAAACCACATTTTATAGTGTCAGATGTTGTTTCATCATTGCAAACTGCTGTCTTGTTTTTTCATTTTCAGACGGAAAATCAAGCAGATGGTCCAGATAGCCCTGACGCGCCGCGATCTTTCTGCTGATGGGATAAACCAACTCAAATGCCATGGAGATCATTCCCACAACATAATCCACCGGTGTCTTTCTTATCTCTCTGGGAGTCGCCTGACGCTGCATGAAATTTTCCATCACTTCTTCCGACACCTCCGCATGCGTCAATTCCTCTTTTGAAATATGATAGATATCCTCCAGAGGCGTTTCACAATTCACCCGGAAAATATCGAGCTTATCCGCGTCTCTCAGGATCTGACAGTACATCCTTGTCCGTTCGTCCAGATCTCCCGGAATCCGGTAATCGCTATGATAAGCAATCGCCGCACGGATCACTCCGACGTCCGGGTCTTCGGGGTTTGCCGTAATAAATCTTGTCAGCATCTCCTCTTTAAATAAGATCTCGATTCCAAGCGCGGCATGAGAAACGGATTCCGCGTCAAACAGGGTATGATACCGCCGCACCTGTTCAAATCTCCCGATATCATGAAGCATACCAATCAGCCATGCAAGGTCAATATCCTCCTGGGCAGACGCTCCCGTCATTTCCGTCGAACCAAACAGATCACACGCAATTTCTTCACACAATTCACTCACCTTATATGTATGAAGGATCTTGAGACGTATCTTAGGATCCTCCGCATCATAATGCCTCACGTATTCCGCAAAGACCTTTTTCACTTTTTCACGATCTATCTTCAATGTAAAACCTCGCTTCTATACCCTATATTTAGGTTTAAGATGTCAATAACACAACTGACGACTGAAAATGTCAAACTGCACAAAAGAATTTGTGCGCACTCCTTGCGCCAAACATGAAAATGAGCCTCTTAAAGCGAAAATCGTGTTCAGCAAAGGCTTCCACGATTTTTGAGTCTCATTTTCATGGCGCAAAAGTCGCTTGCACAAACTTCTTTTGCGCCGTTTGACAGACAACACTTATCCATAAGGTTTTTGATCCTCTAATCTTATACATATTAGTAACCATCCGGATTATTTTTTTGCCAGTTCCAACTATCTGCACACATATCTTTGAGTGTATACTCCGCCTTCCACCCAAGCTCACGGAGTGCTTTGGAGGCATCCGCATAGTTCGCAGCAATATCCCCTGCCCTTCTGGGTAATATTTCATATGGAATCTTCACGCCGGAAGCCTCTTCAAAGTTCTTTACCACATCCAGCACGCTGTAGCCCTGACCGGTGCCCAGATTATAAATACACAGCCCAGCTTTCTCTTCGATCTTTTTTAATGCCTTTACATGTCCCCTTGCCAAATCCACCACATGGATATAATCCCTGACTCCCGTACCATCCGGCGTATCATAATCGTCGCCAAATACGCCAAGCCGTTCTCTCTTTCCCACAGCAACCTGCGTAATATAGGGCATCAGATTATTGGGAATTCCATTAGGATTTTCTCCGATCCTGCCGCTCTTATGTGCGCCGATCGGATTAAAATAACGTAGCAGCACCACATTCCACTCAGGATCCGCCGTCTGGATATCTGTCAGGATCTGCTCTAACATAAATTTTGTAGATCCGTAAGGATTCGTACATTTTTTCAAAGGACTTTCTTCCGTCACCGGCACGCTGTCCGGATCACCATATACGGTTGAGGAAGAGGAAAAGATGATATTCTTTACATGATGCTTCCGCATGACATCCACCAGCGTCAATGTGCCTGTGATATTATTATCATAATATTCCCACGGCTTTTCTACAGATTCTCCCACCGCTTTTAAACCAGCAAAATGTATACAGCTCTCTATCTTTTCCTTGGCGAACACTTCTTCCAGAGCTTCCCTGTCCCTGATATCCGCCTGATAAAAGACAACCTGCTTTCCGGTAATTTCCTCTACCCGTTTTAATGCCACCGGAGAAGAATTGCTCAGATTATCGATCACCACAACCTCCCTGCCGGACTCTAATAATTCTACTACCGTATGGCTTCCTATAAAGCCGCTTCCCCCTGTTACCAAAATAGCCATCTTTCTCACTCCTCATCTTCTAAATTCTTTGTCATTGTAATGGTTTGAACAACCAATATTGCATAAAAATCAGTATAATGATATGAACAGGGTAAAATGCATAACAAGCATATTGAAATATCTTATTATGGAACCCTTGACGCCCCTGATATAACCAAATAGGAATCAGTGATATCAATGCAAATCCCTGCTGATAAAGTTCTATATCATGTCCAAATATTTGGAAAGGATAGTAATATCCTCCCAACAGCTTTATATTCAAAATATACAGGCATATAAACTGTATTAACCGGATTTTCCAAGTTTGTCCCCGGAAAAAATAAAATGTCAAAACAGTTAAAATGCCAATACCATAGTAGTCAACCATGGTTGCATAACCAAGAATAAATCCCAAAACGATAATACCCGCAATTACCACCGTTGCTAATCCTTTTTTGAAATGCGTTCTGCATTTCTCAATCAAGATAATCAGCAGCAAACTCTCTAAAAACGTCCAGAGTACATTTTGGTGATATGGATAAAATGCACTGCCGCCATACATAATGTTAAATGGTATTTCAGATAAACAGGCCCACAAAAGGATACGCAACAGATAGCGGCGCAAATCATGTGTATGAGTGTAGCCTTCTACAATCATAAACGCGAAAATAGGATACGCTATCCGCCCTATACACGTCAGCCATTCTTCCGCTGGAAAAAGTGTTGCCCATGCATGGTCGCACAACATTAGCCCCATAGCCAGTAAATGAAGCGTGAATGAACTGATATTAAATATCTCATTTTGAGTCATAGATGCCACCCTCAATGCTATTTACTGTATATTAATGCTGTTTGCAAGGATCTATTTTTGCCTTTATTATTTCAATGCTTCAAATGCCTGAATTATTTCAATTCTTCCAGTAAACGGATCAGAAAACGATAGACCCGTTCTGTCGAAGAAATGCTGAGACACTCTTTCGTCGTATGGACGTCCCGCATATCCGGTCCGATGGAAATACAGTCAAGACCTTCTATCTTCTCTGCAAAAAATCCACATTCCAATCCTGCATGGATCGCCTGCACCACCATTTCCTTTCCGTACATCTTCTGATAGAGTCCGCAGACCGCATCGCGAAGTGGCGACTGCGGCTGATATTCCCATCCAGGATAAACGCCTTTAATATTCCACGCAGCATGATAAGCGTCACAAAGCAATATCATACGTTCCAAAAGTTCTTCTTTCTTGGATGCCACAGAACTTCGTACGGCATATCCGAGACTTGCCGTCTGATCGTCCATTGTAAGCGTGCCAAGATTTAAAGAGGTTTCCACAAGTCCACTGACAGCGGGGCTCATTTCGCATACTCCTCTGGGCATGGTCTGAATAAGAGACAGTATTTTTTTAGCGCAGCGATCTTCTACTGCTTTATGGGCAGCCGTCTCTGCCTGTGCAAAATCCGCCGGAGCCGGTCCGCCATCCGCTGATTTAAACTCCATGATCACATCAGGATCCCGAAGTTTGGATTCCCCAAGGATGATTTTCTGCCATTTCAAAAATTCCTGAGATACCTTCCCATAGGAAGCCTTTTCAATTAGAATATCCGCACATGCTGCATTCGGAATGACATTATCCTTCTTACCGCCGTCGATCCTTAAAAGATGTACTCCATCCAGCTTCATAAGACCATGGACCACTCTCGCCATCAACAGATTTGCATTGGCCGTCCCTTTATGGATCTCCGAACCGGAATGACCGCCCTGCAAGCCTGAAATAGACAGATGACAGGAAATCCCTTCATATTCTTGAAACTGTAATGGATAATCGATCAGAAAACTTGCTCCGCCTGCACAACCCGCCAGAAGATATCCTTCTTCCTCGGAATCCAGATTGATCAGCCGTTTTGCGCGGCACAACGAAAGATCGATCCCGCTTGCACCTTCCATGCCAACCTCTTCCTCCACCGTGACCACCACTTCAAGCCTCGGATGCTTCAGCGTATTAGAGGAAAGAACCGCCAGCGCATAAGCAACTGCAATACCGTCATCCGCACCTAAGGAAGTACCCTTTGCATAGATCTGGTCGCCGTCAACAGCGAGCCGCAGACCTTCCGTCCTCATATCAATATCACAGTCCCTGTCGGAAACAGCCACCATATCCATATGCCCCTGTATCATAATAGGGGGAGCCACCTCATATCCTGCTGTCGCCTCCTTGATCATGATCACATTCCCAAGCTCGTCCTGCTGATACTCCAATCCCTTCTTTTTGGCAAACTCCACCAAATAATTGCTGATCTCTGCCGTATTGCCCGAACCATGTGGAATATTGCAGATCTCCTCAAAATAATGAAATACCTCTTTCGGTTCCAGATTCTCTAAAATTGCCATTCTTCATCTCTCCTACATATCTTCTTTCTTATTCTTACCATTTTTGATTATATCATATCATGCTCCAATACAAAATATATTATTTGTCTACTGACACTCCGCGCTCTATGTGTTATATTTGATATATACAATTTATTACCATTCAAGAGAGAATTTTAATTATGCTTAAAGATGTCAAAAGAAAAAATGTAACTATACTTCCAGGTCTTTTCAAAGAACGAATGAATATCAACAGAAATTACCTTATGGAGCTTAATAATCAATGTCTGCTTCAAAATTTCTATCTCGAAGCCGGAGTTATCATACCCGGGCTTCAGGTAGTTGATGATCCCCAAAATGTGAATCTTCATTGGGGTTGGGAAGCTCCAACCTGCCAGCTTAGAGGGCATTTTCTGGGACATTGGCTTTCAGCTGCAGCTGCGTATTACGCATCAGAAAAAGATATGGAAATTAAGATTAAACTTGATAAGATCATATCCGAACTTGCTATGTGTCAGCAGCTTAACGGCGGTGAATGGATAAGTTCAATACCTGAAAAATATTTTCAGAAGCTTGCAGAAAACCGCTATGTATGGTCGCCGCAATATGTAATGCATAAGACGATCATGGGACTTACTGATGCTTACAAATATGCAGACAACAAGCAGGCGCTTGATATTGTTGATCATCTGAGTGATTGGTATATCCGCTGGACTGATAAAATGCTGGAAATAAACCCAAGAGCAATTTACAGCGGTGAACAGGGCGGTATGCTTGAAATATGGGCAGAACTATATAGTATCACCAAAGATGAAAAGTATATGCTGCTTGCAGAACGGTATTCGGACAACGGTGTATTCAGAGCACTCGTCAATGGACAGGATGCTCTCACAAATGAACACGCGAATGCAAGTATTCCTCTTTCTCACGGTTCTGCGAAAATGTATGAGGTGACGGGTGATGAAAAGTGGCGCAAATACACCGAGCTTTTTTGGAAGAACGCCGTAACAGACAGGGGAACATATTGTACAGGTGGTCAAAACGCTGGAGAATTTTGGGTACCTCCATTTAAACAAGGGCAGTTTCTTGGTATAAATAATCAGGAATTCTGCACAGTTTATAACATGGTAAGAACGGCATCCTATCTGTACAAATGGACTGGTGATACATCATATGCAGATTATATTGAAAGGTGTCTTTACAACGGCTTTCTTACCCAGCAAAATCCGACATCGGGTATGCCAACATATTTTCTGCCTTTATCAGCAGGAAGCAAGAAAAAATGGGGCAGCAAGCGGCATGATTTTTGGTGCTGTCACGGTACAATGGTTCAGGCGCAGACACTCTATAACAAGCTGATCTATTTTGAGGATAGAAACAATCGCCGTATTGTGATAAGTCAGTATATTCCTTCTCAGCTTACTTGCTGCTGTGAACACGCTGATATAAATATAAAGCAAACCTCCGAAATGAGCGGGTACAGTAATCAGACATTTTTTGATGAGCATAGCGGAAGCAATATGTCGAGATGGGCGTTTAAATTTGAGATTGAATGCTCTCACGAGGCAGACTTTACGATATCTTTTCGTGTTCCGTGCTGGGTGAAGGGAAATATTGTTTTAAGTATTAACGGGAAATCGGAAAAGGCTGTTATTGCAGACGGTTATATAAATATAAAGCGAAACTGTACAAAGGATATTGTAAGTTTGTTTTTCCAAAGCGGTCTTACCATGGAAGCCTTACCGGATATGCCTGAACTTGCTGCCGTAACAGACGGTCCTATTGTACTTGCGGGACTTACTGAATGTGACTGTGGTATTTCAGGAAATTATGATGATCCAACCACGTTTCTTTACCCACAAACTGAACATACATACGGAATTTTTCCATGGAAACAGAGCTGTTATGTCACAAGAAACCAACAAAAAAATTTTGTACTAAAACCTCTTTATGATGTATGTGATGAAACATATACGGTTTATTATACTTGTAAGAAATAATTATTTTAAATCAGACTACGCGCGTTTTTTCTCTGTCCGGTCCCACACATTGCTCGGCTGCGCCTTGAATGTGGGACATCTCCAGAGCAGCGTTTTTAATGCTTTCCAGTTAAACGGCGCCAACGGCCACAGATAGCTCTTATGGCTAAAGGTAGGCGTCGTCACGGTTGACAGCAGGACCAGCGCCAGCCCGCCCCAGAAACCCACAGGTCCCAGAAATCCTGTAGTCAGGATCAAAAAGAGTCTGTAAATCCGTAAACCTTCTCCGAACTCGATACTCGGCAGGGACATCGTAGCCAGCAAAGTCAACGCCGCATAAAATATTACTTCCACAGACGCCCAGTTCAGCTGTACCGCAATATCTCCGATGATCAAGCCACCCACGATGGACATGGCGCCGGAAAAGCGGCTAGTGGAATGAGCCGATGAATACCGGAACAGATCCAGACCGAAATCCACTGCGAGTACATAGAAAAACAGCCGTTCCCTCGTCAACGGTTCTGTCTCCATCAGCTTGATCTGATCTGCCAACTCAGGATAAAACCCTGCAACCAACATAAATACCGGAAGAAGCAAAAGACTTATCCATACGCAGGCAAACCGCATCCACCTCAGATAATTGCCCACCAGCGGGCTTTTATAATAATCCTCCACATTTTGTGTAAACTGGAATATGGTCGTAGGCAGGATGATGACAGATGGCGTATTATCTACAATGATGATCATGTGTCCCTCCATCAGATAACTGCAGGCTACATCTGGCCGTTCCGTCACTTGAACTACCGGCAGCGGATGATACCAGTGCTTCCTTAACAGAAGTTCTTCAAGACTTTTCGTACCCATTGTGAGGGAAGACACTTTGAGATTACCTATCGTCTCCTTCACTTTGTCCAGAAGCTGCTTCTCTACCAAGCCGCCGACATAGGCAATCGCAACATCTGTCTTGGAATCCGTCCCTACGCTCATGATCTCAAACGTCAGATGATTGCTTCTGATCCGTCGTCTGATCAGGTTTGTGTTAAACAGCATCGTTTCCACAAATCCGTCTCTGGATCCCCTTGTCACCTTCTCCACATCCGGCTCTTCGATCCCTCTGGTGGGATAAGTACGCACATCCAAAATCACCGCCTGAGCGCATCCATTTAAAAAAAGCGCCGTCGGTCCGCTGACAATATTTTTACATATGGTATCCCAATCATCACACAGCTCCGTTTGAACGTATCCAATCTTAGATGCCGCAAATCTTTGGATATTTTCAAGCAGTTCTCCCTCTTTACTGGAAAATTCCGACTGTATAGCCAGATATGCAGGGTTTTGCAGATAGCCAAACAGCTTCTGCAGAGTATCTGTCTTACACATACCATTGATGCCGACCCAGTACGCATCCACTCCGCATAGCGTCATTTCCCTTGTCACAATATCGAAACTTCTACCAATAGGAAGTTTTTGTTTCAATACCGCGATGTTTTCTTCCAGAACCACTGATAAACCCATAGAATCCTCCTAATTACCAAATAAAGACGTATTCTCTTACTTTCAGTATTTCCAGCTACCAACATATCATACTAAAAAAATATGCGTCGCTGTCATTTGCCTAAGCACAGACAGCAACGCATATTTCCGTTTTACCACAATACCATATTTAATTTGATTTTACTGCACCTGCGTTACGATTCCCACTTCATTGATCGCAAATACGCCTCCTGCCGCTTCGATTATCGTATTGGCAAGCATATATTCCGTCGCAGGATCGAAGTAATACATCTGCCCATCTATCGTAACAAATCCTGTCATCAGATGTCCATCCTCAGGCGAACAATATTTTGTACCGACACCATCATTTAACATACCTTTAAACAAAGCTCCCGTCACCGGATCAAAATAGAACTGACTCTCTCCGATCTTCACCCAGCCTACCTGCATCTTACCGGTAGCCGGATCAAAATACCATGTATTGCCATCCTTCGTCAGCAACCCACGATGCATAGCACCGGTCTCTGGATTGAAATAATATCTGTCAGCACCGATCTGCAACATTCCTGTCATACGGACGCCGTTCTCAGGATTAAAGTAGAACTGCTCTGCACCTACCGTAACCAGCCCCGTCATCATCTTTCCTGTCGCAGGATCAAAACAGTATGTATTCTTATCCAGCGTCATCCAGCCAAGCTGCATTACGCCGTTTTCCTGATTCAGATAATATACGCCGTCCGGCAGCGTCAGCCAGCCATACTGCATAACGCCTTCCGGGCTCATGTAAAACTTCATGCCCTCCAGAGCAACCCATCCTGACTGTCTCTTTCCTTCTGCATTGAAGAAATAAGTATTGCCGTCGATCTTCTTAAAGCCGATCGTCATCAGACCGTTTTCATCAAAATAATAGGTCTGACCATCCTCCGCATACCAGCCGTGATGCATATGACCGTCCGCTGCGAAATAAAATGTCATTCCCTCTCCTGCACGACACCATCCCGTAAACATGATACCATCCGCACCAAAGAGATACTGTTCTCCGCCAACCGCAACCAATCCGGTACGAGTCACGCCGTCATCCCCAAAATAATAGGTATGATTATTGATCTGCTGAAATCCTGTCCGCATCGCGCCGTCTTCTCCAAAATAGTAAACAGGACCTCCCAGATTCTGCCAGCCTGTCAACCTGTGCCCCTGCTCATTGCAAAAATACTTCGCGCCGTTATAGTCGATCCAGCCCCTCTGCCAGCGATAATTATTGTAGAAATAAACGTTATCCCCGCGCTGTGAGAATCCATAAGGTATCAGGAATGAAAAATCTTTATACTGGTAATTCATATCCACATTACCGGCGATTCCCGGTACACTTCCCTTCGATGTATACTGCCAGAACGCAGGAGTCTGTGCATAAGCACATGCTGATGCATACTGTGCTACCCATTTATCATAACCAACCGGACCGATCTTGTTCGTAAACCAGTTTGTATTGGAATATACCATTGGATAATATCCTGCATTTTCTACCGTTGCACAGAATACATTGGCAATCGCTGCCAGCATTTCCGGAGAAAGCGGCTTTTGGCAGGAATCCTCGATATCGATCACCACCGGGAAGCTTACCGTATAATTCTGCAGCAACGTAATCACCGCCGCCGCTTCCGCTGCTGCCGCCTCCGGCGTAGTTGCATAGGAATACACATAAACACCGGTACGAATTCCAACAGCGTTGGCTCCTCTGATATTTCTGTCAAAATAAGGATCTACTCCACTGTAAGAGCTGTACGCCTTGATAAATGCAAACGTTACACCGCTTGCCCGCACCGCATTCCAGTCAATATTACCCTGATATTTCGATACATCGATTCCGACAGCTCCTGCCTGACTTGCATTGACAGCAGCTTCCGATTTTAAGGAAAACATCGGGAACATCAGCACGATAACCAGAAGCAAGGCCAGCATCCTAGTAAATCGCGTCGATCTAAAAGCTTTCTTCATAATATGTACCTTCCTCTCTTTTTCTTACGCATTAGCAATGATTCCTCCTGCGTATTAACACATCCATTGTAAAATCTTCCAGCTTTCATAGTTCTTCACAACCGGCTTACAGATATGTATCTATATTCTACTTCATAATCCCCATACGATGCAAGCTATTTCTCCTGCCACTTTCTGTCAAACTCCACTTGTGCCAGACTGATAGCTATAAACATAATCATACATCCTGACAATTCCCGCGGACTCAAACCCTCCTTTAAGATGACCCATCCCGCAATCACGGAAAATACGGATTCCAGACTCATCAAGAGAGAAGCAACTGTCGGATGCAGCCCCTCCTGCCCTATGATCTGCAAGGTATATGCCACACCACAGGAAAGAATCGCCGCATAAAGGATCGTGATCCATGCGTCCCACGCGGCAAATCCCGACAACCAAAGCCCTACGCTTTCCTGCGTATGTCCCATTTCCATCAAGACGGTCGGCAAGATTCCTAAAATACCGCAGGTAAAAAACTGGATACAGGACATTCTTACGCCATCTACTTTCGGTGCGAAATGATCCACCACAATGATATGAAATGAAAAACACAACGCGCACAGCAGCACCAGTCCATCTGATAACTGTAGTAAAAAAGGACCGTTCATGCAAAGAAGATAAAGCCCCAGAACCGCCAGTACCACTCCTGCCCAGATATTCCATCCGCATTTTTTACGAAAGAAAAGACCGATGATCGGAACCAACAGGATATAACAGGCAGTGAGAAATCCCGCTTTTCCGGCAGACGTACCCAGAAAGATCCCCATCTGCTGAAAACTGCTGGCAACAAAAAGGATCGCACCACAGCTGACACCGCCCAGCAGAAGTGCCTTCCTCTGCTCCCTTGTCACCGGCCTGCGCGCAGATGGTTTCACATGATCCATAATAGCAATTACCGGAAGCAGTGAAATACCTCCTAAGATCATTCTCACGCAATTAAATGTATATGGTCCTACCGCATCCCCTCCGGCACTCTGGGCAACAAATGCAACACCCCAGACAAACGCCGTTAGGAGTAGCAGAAAAGAATTTCTCATCTTTCGTTCTTTCATATTAAATCACAGCTTTCCGCCTTTTAATCCTGATAGGGAATTCTGATTTAGGATATTCGTATCAAAAGAAAAGGTCAACGCATCCTCCTCACGCCTGCGCTTCAAGGCAAGCTGAATCATCCGGTCCAGCAGTTCTTTATAAGAGACACCCACCGGCTCCCAAAGATAAAATGCCAGCGAACCCGGAATTGTATTGATCTCATTAAAATAAAGACGGTCCGTCTCTTCGTCGATCATAAAATCAATCCTTGCTACTCCGTTGCATCCTAACGCTTTAAAAGACTTTACAGCCATATCTCTGATTTCTTCCCTCTTCTCTGCAGATAACTCCGCGGGAATCTTTCTGGACACTCCTGCCATCCCTTTGGAAGCGCCGTTCTTGGAATTGCTCAGATACTTATCCTCATAACTCAGAATTTCCTTGGAATGTAACGGTTCCTCACATTCTGAGGCTGTGGCGTCATTTTCATCGCCAAGCACGGAGCAATTGATCTCTCTTAGATTGCTGATCGCATGTTCTATTAGTATTTTTCTCGCATAGGTAAATGCCTCATCAATGGAATGAATCAGTTCCAAGCGGTCATTCGCCACGCTGATTCCCACGCTGGATCCTAAGTTCAACGGCTTCACAATGGCGGGATAACCAATGCTTTCCTCCGTCTGTTTTACAATCGCATCCACATCGGCATAATCGGAAGTTGTAAAGCATTTACAATCGAGCACCGGCACATCATGATCCTTCAGGATCACCTTCGTTACGTATTTATCCATACCGACAGCGGATGCGGTCACATCACAGCCGACAAAGGGAATACCAATGGTCTTTAAATAGCCCTGAAGCGTACCGTCCTCCACATTGGTTCCATGCACGATCGGAAATACGACATCGATTTCTATCGGCTTTTTGCCGCCAAAACGTTTTTTCGGATACGGCATCAGACGGGTGGCACTGCCTTCCTTAACCAGAATCACTCTCTGTGACTCAGCCAGCAGCTTCTTGATATCCTGATAAGATTCGATCTTACCAATTCCTTCTCCTATGTACATCTCATTCGTTTTATCAATATAGACCGGTGTAATCTCATACTTTTCCTGATCCATGTTTAAAATCGCCTGAATACCGGAAATGATAGATACCTCATGCTCCACACTCTTTCCGCCAAACATGACTGCTACTCTTGTCTTCATGATCCTTTTCCACCTTTCTGCAAAATCCTCATTATCCATAATAATATTAGGTAATTATAAAACAATTGTTTTATTATTTTTCGTTCCAAATTCTGTCTATGAGGGTTACATAACTCAAAGTTTGAAAATAGATGTTCCAAAAATGATTTCATTTATGATGTTTTTGGAACATCTATTTTCAAACAAAGAGTTATGTAAGCCGGACTTAACTCTTCCGCAAAATCAATAATTATCCGGCAGATCATTCTCCAATAAGATATATTTATGTCCTTCTCCTTTAATGCCGTATGCATAAGCAAGCGCGTCCTTTAGATTGTCATATATAAGGCACCTCTTCTCATCAAAGCCGCTCTCCAAAGCGCCCTTTTGGATCGGGCGTACATGTTCCCTCCCGACCAGAAAGATATAGTCACAGCACTTTGCCGCATAAGTGCCGAATTTATAATTATAAGAGTCTTCTTCCTTTCCCAGTTCCACCATTCCCGGCGTAATCAATATCCTGATTCCGTCAAACATGGCAAGGGTCTCTACTGCCGCTTTGGAGCCGACAGGATTAGAATTGTAAGCATCATCAATGATTGTCACATTGCCCTGTTCTAACATCTGCATTCTATGCGGAATCGGCTGCAAACGTCTGACCGGAACCTTTAATTCTTTTAAAGGAATTCCAAGGGTATGCGCCACCGCGATCGCGCCGATGATATTGATGACATTATGCTCTCCCACAAGTCTGGTCTGAAAGGTCTCTGTTTCTCCATCAGGCGCAGTCACATCAAATTCCGTACCCAGCTGCGACAGATGAAGATTTCCCGCCTGATAGCCTTCACCGGCAGCCTGATTTCTGTAGAATACAATTTTTCGATCTGCCTTATGATAACGCTTACTTCTTTCCACGATTCGCTCATTATCGCCATTCAGGAATAGGAAACCTCCCTCCGGCAACGCATCCGCCAGTTCAAATTTCGTATCAACGATCTGTTCCATCCCGCCAAATGTCTCCAGATGCTGTGGTCCGATGGAAGTGATCACGCCATGCGCCGGATAAACAATCTCACAGATTTCCCTGATGTCTCCCACATATCTCGCACCCATTTCACACACAAAGATTTCATGCGTTGGCTGTAGCGACTCCCGGATCGTCTTAACTACCCCCATGGGCGTATTGTAACTTTCAGGCGTCACAAGCACCTGAAAACGTCCCTGCAGCAATGCTTGCAGATAAAATTTCACACTGGTCTTTCCATAGCTGCCTGTCACACCAATCACCGTAAGCCCGGATACCTGTTTCAGTTTCTTCTTTGCGTCATTGATAAAATACCGATTGACCGCCTTCTCTATCGGACGGTTGATTACATTGACAGGGATCAGAAGAACCGCCTGCAATGGAATCAGAATCCCCATGGTTCCCGGCAGATAATGATATCCTAGAAAATAAAAGATTGCTGCAATCATCAAGAGGTTTAATATCAGATCCGTAATGATCAGCCTCTGCACCCTTTTCGTAAATACCAGCTTTTTTTTCGCATTGCTTTTCTTTAAATAGCTATAATACTTTATGACGACCAGCCAATAAACGCAAAGAGCAATCCTCAGCCAGACTGCCGGGAATATCATCAGGAAAACACCTGCCAAACCCGAAAAAATAAGCAGCAGCTGTTTCCGCATATTTTTTCTGATCCATGCCCTCTGCTCATTGTTCTTATAGCCGTTTAGCTGAAACATATGGAGATTATAGCGCATCACCAGATAAAAAACAGGGATTGCCAGTATAACGCTTATGATTACTTCTGCCAATTGAAGCAAATCTTGGTTCCTCCTTGAAATATAATACTTATGTAGGTATTTGCAAAACGATGGTTTTACATGCTTCCGTTGCGCAACACAGACATATCATCGCCGGGCACGCTTCCGCTGCGCGCGCTCTGCAACGGCACTAAGATGCCAAAATACGGCACCTAAGTGCCGGCGAGCGCACAAGCACCCGGCGTATGATATTGTCTGCATTGCACAACTGGTAATAACCAGTTGTAACTGGTTAATAACCAGTTGTAACTGGTTATAGAAAATCAGTAGTTTCGCAATTGGCCATATAATGCTTACCTGATATGAAAATAGGATCTCATAATCCCCGCGAACTGTCCCGGCTTCTCTAAAAAGCAGAAATGCCCCGTTCCCGGAATGATCGCCAGCCCTGCATCCGGAATCCGTTCTTCCATCAGCTTCGCATCCGCGATCGGCGTTGCGGTATCCATATCTCCCCAGATCAAAAGCGTCTCCTGTCTGATCTTGGGAAGCAGCTCTGTAAGGTCTTCGTTGACGGCCTTTACCATGCACTGGCGCATCACAGGCGTTGCATTCCGATAATCCTCGGAGCCCTGCCTGTTTTTCCATTCGTCGATCAGTTCCGGGCAAATCTTATAGATCAGTTTCAGATTAACGATTTTTTTTAACACCTTATAACGCCTGATCTTCATTTTCTGCCGCCACGTTCTTTTGGGCAGGATACCTGCGCTGTCCACCAGAACGATCCGGCTGATCTCCAACGGAAGATCTTCCCTTGAAGCAAGCTTTATAATCACCCTGCCGCCATAAGAATGTCCAAGCAGTACGGCTTTCCTGATCTTCAACGCATCCATCAGTTTTAGGAAAAAGTCAGTATACGCATCTACATCCCATGCTTCCCTGGGTTCCTCACTTGCGCCAAATCCCGGAAGATCAAACTGCACGACCCGATATTGACTGCAGATACAGGCTGCAACCGAATCATAAACCGAAAACTCCGTGCCCCAGCCCTGCAAAATGACTACCGTTTCTTCTCCTTCTCCTGTAATCTTATAACTGATTTTATAGCCGTCAACTATTATTTCCATTCATTCTTTCTCCAATATCAGAACAATTGACCAATCAAGATATCTGTACATCTATGTCCCAAAAATAATTCCATTTATGATGTTTTTGGGACATAGATGCGCAGATAGAGAGTTATGTAAACCGAGATTGATTACCCTTTCACAACAGAGAGCTATAGTCCGTCACTGACATTTTGACTATAGCTCTTGTGTTCATCCAGATATCATCTTTTATTTTACGACAAAGTTTACAATCTTCCCCGGTACATAGATTTCCTTTACGACCGAACCCTGACTTAAGAATTCCGCAACCTTCGCATCCTCCTTGGCAGTCTGAAGCGCCTCTTCCTTTGTTGCTTCTGCAGCAATCTTTACAGTACCGCGAAGTTTGCCATTGACCTGAACGCCGATCTCTATTACCGCGTCTTTTGTCTTCTCTTCATCATATGCAGGCCATGCCTGTTGTGATAAAAATCCTTCTCTACCCATCGTCTCGTAAATCTCTTCGCAAAGATGCGGAGCAAAGGGGTTCAGCAGCTTGATAAAGATGATCATCTCATCTTTGGTCAGCTTTCCTGCCTGATAAACATCATTGACAAGCGCCATCAGCGTAGCGATCGCCGTATTGAACTTTGTCTCCTCAATGTCAGAAGACACCTTCTTGATCGCCTTGTGGAACTTACTTTCCAGTTCCGCGGAAGGTTCGCTGTCATCGATCATATCCGCCATCACGGCAACACGCTCCAGGAAACGCTTGCAGCCCTTTACGGAACTGTCATTCCACGGGGATGCCGCGGCATAATCACCCATAAACAGAATATAAGTACGAAGGGTATCTGCGCCGTATTCTTCTACGATTTCCAACGGATCAATAACGTTTCCTCTGGATTTACTCATTTTCTCACCATCAGCGCCTAAAATCAGACCCTGCGCGGAACGTTTTGCATACGGCTCCGGCGTATTCACCTCTCCGATATCATATAAGAAATGATGCCAGAAGCGGGAATAGATCATATGCCTTGTCACATGCTCCATACCGCCATTATACCAGTCAACCGGCATCCAGTAATCAATCTTTTCACGATCTGCAAAGCAATCATGGTTATGCGGATCCACGTAACGGATAAAATACCACGAAGATCCCGCCCACTGCGGCATGGTATCTGTCTCGCGCTTTGCATCCTGACCGCATTTAGGGCACTTGCAATTGACAAAGGAGTCAATCTTCGCAAGCGGTGATTCTCCTTCCTCACCCGGCTCAAAGTTCTCTATCTTAGGCAGTCTGAGCGGCAGTTCCTCATAAGGTACGGGAACAATTCCACAGGATGGACAATGTACTATGGGGATCGGCTCACCCCAGTATCTCTGACGGTTAAATGCCCAGTCCTTCATTTTGAACTGGATACCTGCGCTGCCAATGCCCTTTTCCGTCAGTTCCTTGATCATCCGTGCAATAGAGTCCTTCTTATTGGTATATCCGTTCAAGAACTCAGAGTTGATCATCTCGCCGTCGCCAGTATAGGCTTCCTTGTCAATATCACCGCCTTTGATGACCTCAATAATATCTATGCCAAACTTCTTCGCAAAATCATAATCTCTCTGGTCATGCGCCGGCACAGCCATGATCGCACCAGTACCATATCCCATCATAACATAATCCGCAATAAAGATGGGAATATTCGCGCCGTTAACCGGATTGACCGCCTCAATGCCTTCCAGCTTCACACCCGTCTTTTCCTTCACCAGCTGCGTTCTTTCAAATTCCGTCTTCTTGACGCATTCCTGACGATACGCCTCTACAGCGTCCATATTTTTGATCTTCGCGGCATTCTGATCAATCAACGGATGTTCCGGAGCAATGACCATAAACGTAACACCAAACAGCGTATCCGGTCTGGTGGTATAAATCTGTAATTTATCCTCTGCGCCCGCAATCTTGAAATCCACAAATGCACCTGTGGATTTACCGATCCAGTTCACCTGTTGCTGCTTGATATTGTCAGGATAATCTACCGTATCCAGACCGCTTAACAGTTTGTCCGCATACTCTGTGATCCTCAGATACCATACCGTCTTGGAACGCTGTACAACATCGCTATGGCAGATATCGCATTTACCCCCCTGACTGTCTTCATTGGAAAGCACCACCTTACAGGACGGACAATAATTAACCAGCGCCTTATCCTGAAATACCAGTCCCGCATCAAACATCTTTAAGAAGATCCATTGCGTCCAGTGATAAAAATCTTCATCCGTCGTATCTACGGTACGGCTCCAGTCAAAAGAAAATCCAACCTTCTTTAACTGATCGGAAAATCTTGCAATATTCTGGTCCGTAATGACCCTCGGATGGGTAGACGTTTTTATGGCATAATTCTCCGTAGGAAGTCCAAATGCGTCAAACCCAATGGGAAACAATACATTATATCCTTCCATCCGCCTCTTTCTTGCAAGCACCTCCATACTGGAATATGCTTTGATATGACCTACATGCATCCCCGCTCCACTGGGATACGGAAACTCGATCAGTCCGTAAAATTTCTTACGGCTCTTGTCTCCATCCTGCGCACGGAAAATCCCTGCTTCCTCCCATTTTTTCTGCCACTTGGGCTCTATTTTCTTAAAATCATGTTTCATTGCAACATCTGACCTCCGTATTGTAATGCTTACCTTACGCGGATATTATACTCTTAACCTTATAAAATGTCACGTATTTTCTTATTTTTTAAGTACATTTCTACTGCATCTTCCGTTGCAGTAGTTCGATCGCGCGCTCCAACTGATTATCCGTTTCATCCTCCTTATAAGCATCAGCATCGAATTCCAACTCAATATCCGGCACAATGCCTATCTTATGAATATCGTTACCCAGCGGCGTATAATAATGACTCACTGTCAGCTTGATCGCCGACCCGTCATCCAATGCGATCAAACGCTGCACAATACCCTTGCCATACGTTGTTGTTCCAAGCAACGTCCCGATCCCATAATCCTTGATCGCCCCTGCAAGAATCTCCGACGCACTGGCGCTGCCCCCATTAACCAGAACGATCATGGGTACGTCGATACATCTTTTCCCATCGCAGCTATATTCATTTCTTTCCCCATATTTATCTTCCGTATATACAATCAGACCTTCCGGCAGTAACATCCGCGCAATCTCAACCACTGCGGACAAACTTCCGCCTGGATTGCCCCTGAGATCCAGAATCAGTCCTTCCATACCGTTACCCTTTACCGTGGCAAGGGCTTCCGCGAACTGGTCAACCGTCACAGTATCAAATTCCGCAATACTGATATATCCGATATTACCTTCCAGCATTTTATACTCTACCGTCGGCGTCTCTACCTTGCGGCGTTCCAAGGTCATCTCAAGTTCCTCACCCGTAGATGGTCTTATGATGGTAAGCATTACCGTAGTTCCTTCCGGTCCCTTGATCATGGAAGTCACGTCCGAAAGATTCATATCAAATACATCCGTTCCATCTACTTCGTAAATATAATCATCAATTAAAATCCCCGCTTCTTCTGCCGGCGTATCACGAATGATGCCCGTAATCTGCGGATATCCAGTAACTGTGTCCTTCTTCATATAAGCGCCGATACCATAATAGATCCCCTCTGTGGAATTCTGCATGGCAATCCACTGATCCGGAGTATAATACTCCGCATATGGATCTCCCAAGCTGTCCATCAAACCGCTGTAAAGCCCGTCAGCCAGAACATCCTCATCCAGATCCTCCACATAATAATACTCTATGGCGGATTTTAATAAATTGATTTTTTCAATAACCTCATCATCAAATTCATCCGAATCAGAATTTACCCGACCAATACTGCTCGCCCTTCCACCTGAACTGCCCGATGCCTGCGCGCTGCTCTGTTCATACTTATCAACCGGCGCCAAAAACATTCTGCCGCACAAAACACAGCAGACAATAAACACTGAAATCAGTAATCCCGACAGCAGTCCAATCCAGTAGTCTTTTTTATTCATATCCCTTCCCACGCCTTTCCTAATTCATTCTATTTGTATATCAACAACCATGTCTTTCCGTAACCTGCAAATTTGGGCCGCAGGTACAAATTTGCGATTGAAAAATCTTTGATTTTTCAATCTAACACTTCAGAAACATCGTGTCATAAATAATTATTCGGATCCACGTACTGACCATTCAGACGCACCCCAAAATGCAGATGATTGCCTGTACTTCTCCCTGTCGTGCCTACCGCGGCAATCTTCTGTCCTCTCACTACATAATCCCCAGTCGATACATACAATGCTGAAGCATGCATATAGATCGTATATAATTTATCACCGTGATCGATCATGATATAATTGCCCATACTGGAGGAATAACCGGAAGCCACCACCCTGCCGTCATATGCCGCTAAGATCGGAGAACCTCCTGGTGCCGCCATATCTATTCCGTTATGAAATTTTTCCACCCTTAAAGTGGGATGCATACGCCATCCAAAAGGGTCGGATATTCTTGTATAGCTGGGTGCCGGCCAGATAAAGATACCACCGTCATATTTTAGTCTTGTTGCCTCTGCCAAAGCCGCCTGATCCGCAGCAATCTGCGCTTCTAGTGCAGCAATGATCTGATTCTGCTCCGCTATCTCCGCGTCATATTCCCGAATCGCCTGCTCCTTGGTCGCGATATCCGACTCATACGCAGTGATCTGGACCTCCTTTTCATCAATCAGTGCATTCAGATTGTTCTGCTCTTCCTGTGCTACTACCTTTGCTTCCTCCAATAGTTCCCGCTCCGAAAGCAATTCCTGCCTGCAGAGTTCCGTATATTCTACCACCAACTGGTATTCCTCCAGTTTTCCTCTGTCATAAGCAGACAACTGCTCGATATAATCCGCTTTATTCAGCATATCCGCAAACGAATCCGAATTCAGAAGCATCTCCAGATACAGCGTATCACCCTGTTCATACATAAACTGAATACGCGCTTTCATTGCCTCATATTGGTCCGCCGCCACCTGCTCCGCCTGAATCAGCTCCTCCTGCGTCTGCGCTATTTCCGCTTCTTTGGTTTCAATCAATTCATTCAGAGAATCAATATTGTTCTGGATATCCGCCACCTGAGCATCCAACTCCGCAACATACTGTGACATCTCATTTTTGGTAGCTTCCAGACCGTTTACGATACTCTGCAGATTACTGCGCCCACTTTGAAGCGCAGCTTTTTGACTCTCCAGCCCATCCAATTCATCTTCCTTTTCACTGATGCTCGCCCGCAGTCCATCAATATATTCGTCATTATCCGCCCTGCTGACCGCACTGACATTTAAGATCATCAGCGCTGCCAGACAAAGTCCCATGCATAATCTGTACCTTACCTTCATAAGTACCTCCACACTAGACTTTAATATGTCTCTTAACCGTTACAAAACTTCCGATAAATCCGATCCCAATCCCCACACCCAGCGAGATCGGCACCAGATAGTGAAATACCTCTCCCACCGGCACAAATGCCAAAAGTTTGGTCAGAACCGAAAAATGCTCCATAATATAAACCAACATTTCATTATACAAAAGATAGATAATGCCAAGAGGCACCAGCGATCCCAACGCGCCGATGAGAATACCCTCGATCACAAATGGAGACCGCACGAAGAAATCCGTTGCGCCGATATATTTCATAATCGCAATCTCATCCTTTCGGACTGAAATACCGATCATGACCGTATTAGAAATCAGGAAAATCGATACTGCCAGCAAAATCGCGATCATACCAATTGATACATAGGCCACCAGCGAATTCACGCCCATTAAAGTATTCGCAGTCACCTCCGAACGATTGACGCGTCTGACGCCTTCAATTCCCTCCAGATAAGCTACTAATTCCGCCTGACGCGATACATCATTTAAATAAATCTCATAATTCATGGAATTGGCAAGCGGATTCTCCGTAAATCCATCCGCGTATCCCTCCAAATATTCTACCTTAAAATCCTCCCATGCTTCCGACGCAGAGATAAAATTGGCGCTTGCAACTGCCGTATGAGCCCTTATCATATCACCGATCTGGGCAATCCGCTCATCAGGCGTCCCTTTTTCAAAAAATACGGTAACAGAAACCCCTTCCTCCGCGGTTTTTACAATATTCTGAAAATTGGCGATTACCGCGTAAAAGATACCGAACAAAAACAGACAGGCCGCAATGGTTGCTACCGACGCAAGCGTAAACCACTTATTTTTAATTGTATTCCGAAATCCCTGATAAATTACATAAAATAATGTGCTAACCTTCATTGCTGTATCCACCCTTTTCCTCATCGCTGATCACGACACCCTTGCGGATCGTGATCACACGCTTTTTCATCTCGTCCACCATCTTATCATCATGCGTCACCACGATCACCGTAGTACCACTCTCATTGATCTTCTCTAACAGATGCATGATCTCCATCGTATTCTTAGGATCCAGATTTCCGGTCGGCTCATCTGCCACGAGGATTGGCGGTCTGTTGACAAGAGCTCTTGCGATTGCCACGCGCTGCTGCTCTCCTCCGGATAGTTCATCCGGATTGGCCTTATATTTACCGGCCAGTCCCACCGTTGCCAGCATATTAGGCACATTACGCTTCATCTCCCTAAGCGGCGTCTGTATAATACGCTGCGCAAATGCAACATTTTCATAGACATTTCTGTCTTTCAACAGCCTGAAATCCTGAAATACAACGCCCATACTCCTGCGAAGCTTCGGTATCTTGCCGCGCCTGAGTTTATCCACCTGCAAACCGTTGACCATGATAGAGCCGGACGTCGGTTTCAGTTCCCGGAGCAAAAGCCTGATCAGCGTAGATTTACCGGAACCACTGCTGCCAACGATAAACACAAACTCTCCTCTCCTAATCTGGATATTGACATTGGAAAGGGCCGGAACATCCTTAACATAAGACTTGCTGACATTCTTTAAAGAAATGATCACATCTCCGTCTGCCCTGTTCCTTCTTCTTTTTCCGCCGGAATTGGCATGTGTGTTCCTTGTTTCACGCGGCGGCTGTTCTTTTGGAGAGTGAGAATCGGCTTTTACTTTCTCATTCCGACGGTCTCTCGCTATAACGTCCTTATACTCCGACTCCGGATCCACATCCTCTCCTGTCGTTTCCCGGATGATACGCTTTTTTCTTTCTGTTAGCGAACTTTCACTCGCATCCTCGTACAATTCCTGAGACTGGTCGTCATAAATCTCTTCTTCTGTTTCCGTCCCATCATTATCCTCTTTATGGATCCATGAATTTTCGAGATTTTCGCTTTCTTCCTTCTGCCGGTCACGCGCCTCTATCCTCATCTGCAGCTCCGCGATCGCTGCGCGCAGATCTTCCGTATTATTTAATAAATTCTTATCCGCCATCTGTTCCTCCTAATATCTCTTCCCCTAGAACTCCTGATCTTCCATGTATTTCATATATCTGACTACCATCAACGCAATCCTGAAAGTAATAGCATCCTCAAATACCCTAAGATCAAGGTTGGTGCTCTTCTGCAGTTTATCCAGTCGATATACCAGCGTATTTCTATGGATAAAGAGTTGCCTCGACGTTTCCGATACGTTTAAGCTGTTTTCAAAAAACTTATTGATCGTCATCAAGGTTTCCTCGTCAAATTCATCCGGACTCTTTCCGGCAAAAATCTCCTTGATGAACATCTTACAGAGCGGGATCGGAAGCTGATAGATCAATCGTCCGATACCAAGCTCGCTATAAGGAATGATCACCTTGTCAGAAAAGAAGATCTTCCCGACATCCAGCGCCAATTTCGCTTCTTTATAAGAACGACTGACTTCCTTGATCTCACCCACCGTAGTTCCATACGCAAGGCGCACTCCCTCAATGCCCTCTTTGTTCAGATACGCCACGATCTGCTGTGCTGTCTTTTCGATCTCCGCCTTGTCCTGTTTATCGGGAAGTTCCTTTACGATGATCACATTATTCTCATCCACAGCAGTAACGATCTCCTTGCTGCCACTGAGGCCCACACAATCCTTCACATACTCCAGCGTATTGTTGTCTTTGCCGGAAGCCGTTTCCACAATCAGGACCACTCTCTTCATATCAATCTGAAGATGCAGCTTTTTCGCTCTGCTATAAATATCTACCAGAAGCAGATTGTCCAACAGAAGATTTTTGATAAAATTGTCTTTATTAAAACGCTCTTTATAAGCCACCAGAAGACTTTGCAGTTGAAATGCCGCCATCTTTCCAACCAGATAGGCATTCTCACTGACACCAGACGCAATCAGTATGTATTCCAACTGCTGCTCATCAAAGATCTTAAAAAACTGACAGTTCTGGATCTCCTGGCTGTCAGCCGGTGATTTCACAAATTCTACTACTGCATTCCCAAAATCCTTTTTTTCCGACATGGTAGATACAACGCTTTTCCCCTCCGTATCTGTCACACAGAGTTCTACATGGGCAATGTTCATCATACCATCCAGTGTCCCCTGCAATATCTGATTTGAAATCATCTTTTCCTCCATTCCGAAGCGTCTTTCATTATGGCTTCTCCCGATTTCTTAATTCACTGATATGCAAAATAACCAAAAAGAAATTCCCCTTATTTCGCACATCTTAATTCACATATTTTACATTTTAATACATTTATACAAAAAAATCTATATATTTATAGTTAAATATTATACATTTTGTTCGAATTATGTCACTATATCAAAATTATGTTAATTTGTTATCTTTTACCAAAATTTTTTCTTTACTTGACAATTTCTCCTTTTTGTCAGATAATTATATTAAGAAATATTCTCGAAACTTAAAAGAAAGGTTGGTACAATAAAATGGATATTGCAAGATTGTCAACCAGCTTGGCACAGAATGCCTCATTATCAGATATTGGAACCGCCGTACTTTCCAAGGCATTGGATAATCAGGAAGCAGCAGGAGCCGGACTTATGAAGATGTTGAATGCCGCTCAGATGGAACTTTCAGTGAATCCTCATATCGGAGGAAATTTTGACATGAGTGTTTAATACTTAAAAGCTACTCTTTTCATACTGAAAAATATGATACTTTTAAAAAGAGCCGACATACACGTCAGCTCTTTTTATTGTCAGGATATCGGCAACATTCCCTTAGAAATTATAATTTCCAATATGATCGTTCCGACACAGACCATGATCCCAAGCCACAAAGGAATCGACCATATTCTGCCTGCCTCTTTCTTTGTAAATACCTGACGAAGATAATCCTCCCCATTTTCTAATTTGGCAATCGCAGATAGTACACAGACCGCTAACGCAGTTGCAATCAATGCAATGATCAGATAGACTCCTATCGTAACCAGCAGCGCATCCTGTGTCAGTACACTCTCCGCTCCGACCAGATCCTCCGCAGACAGGTTGCTCTGCAGATAGTACAAAATTACGCTATAACTGTTAATCGATATATGCCCGATGATCCCTGCCCAGATATTGCCGGTTGCCTCCCTTAGCAATCCAAATGCTATGCCGAGTACCGTAGCATAAACCATCTGATTCAAGTTCATATGAAACAGCCCGAACAGGATGGCGGTCCAGAGGATTGCCTGCATCGGCGTACCATTTTTACGAAAACCGGTGTATAGGATTCCCCGGAAAACGATCTCTTCGCAAAAAGGAGCCAACAACCCTACAAAGAAAAACATCCCGCCAAAAGAAATCGCTGAAACGATCGTCAATATTTCCGTTGCCGTATTTTCCACAAACAGCATGGTAATCGCGTTACACAATGTAACCAGCGGGCCTAATAAGACAATATACAGCACTGCCAGAAAGATTGTCGGAATCCGAATCTTATGAAATGCCATGGTGTCCCTTAACCGTTCCTTTGAGCATATGGCAAATAAAAGCCCCGGTATCACGACAATTCCTTCGGTCATCCAAAGATTATCCGATAGCGTCATCCTTTCACCGATATTTCCTATCAAAAGCAGATATGGAGATACTACATACGTCAATGTCATTATAAAAAATATCCATCCAGAACGTTTTGCCGTCATGCCAAACCTCACTATTTTTTTGATTTTCTTAATTTATATCCGCCGTATGTGCCCATCCTTTTCTATTAGGATCTTCCGCTCCTTATACAGATGTCCCACGGCGCGTTTAAATTCATTCTTGCTCATGCCGGTTTCCCGTTTGATAACCTCCGGGGCTGCCTTCTCAGTAAACGGCAGCACGCCTCCATAGCTGTCCAGCAGTTCCAGTATTTTATCCATGTCAGGATTCATCTGCAGATATGCCTTTTCCCTGACGCTCAGATTCAGCTTCCCATCCTCACGCACCTTCGTAACACGCGCTTTAATATGGTCGCCAATCGACAGTTCTCCATAGGATTCATTTTTTGGAATGATTGCGGAATACTTTTGATCGACCGCCACAAATAAACCATAATTATCACTGGATTCATAGATAATGCCGCTGACGTCGTCCCCTGTCTGATAAGGGCTTTCCGCGCTCAAATATGGATATACATTCATTGTGGCGCAAAGTCTGCCGCTTTTATCAATATAAAGCGCAGCCAGCACCTCTTCTTGTTCCCGAACCTTTTTGGTCTGCTGCTTGAAAGGAAGGAAGAGATCCTTTTCAAGACCCCAGTCCAGAAACGCTCCCATCTTATTCACCTGCGATACTGTCAGCATGGCAGTTTCATGAAGCGTCAACCGAGGTGTACGGACCGTTGCAATCAGGCGATCCGCGGAATCTTTATACAAAAACACAGTGATCTTATCTCCGATCCGGATTTCTTCCGGCACCTGTTTCTTCGGGAGCAGAACACGTTCCTGATGTCCGCCGTTTTCCTCTTCCAGATATATGCCGAAATCTACTGTTTTTGCGATTACTAATTCCTGAAGTTCTCCCAAACGAAACATAATAATCCTCTCATAATATATTCTTCTTAAAAGAAAAGGGACTTCAAAACGAAGTCCCAGCAGCGCTACAAGGATTCGAACCTTGAAATGACGGAGTCAGAGTCCGTTGCCTTACCATTTGGCGATAGCGCTATATGACCGCAAAACATATCTGTAACACGCCTGCATTAGCCATTATAAACTATCACTATTAAAAATGCAAGCATTTTTTATCTATTTAATTCAAAGGTATTTTCAAATACATTCTTCCGCCAGATTCAATGCTTCTTCTATCACCTGATGCATATCAAAATATTTATATAAGCCAAGCCTGCCGCCGAAGATCACTTTATCCTGTTTGTCCGCAAGTTCCTTATATTTCATATAAACGGCATTATTTTTCTCATCATTCATCGGGTAATAGGGTTCCTCTCCCTTGTTCCATACAGCAGGATACTCTCTGGTAATTACTGTTCTAGGATTGACCTTCCCACTCTGACAGCCCAGTTCAAAGTGCTTATGCTCAATAATTCTTGTATGGGGCACCTCATATTCCGTATAATTAACCACCGCATTGCCCTGATAATTTTCCTGCTCCAGTACTTCCATCTCAAATCTTAAGCTGCGATACTCCAGCTCACCAAAACAATACTCAAAATACTGATCGATCATACCTGTAAACACAACCTTATCAGCCAACATATCCAGACTTTCTTTCTCAGCAAAATAATCTGTTCCCAAGCGAATCTCTATATTTTTCAGAGCAAGCATCTTTTCCACCATCTTTGTATATCCGCCAATCGGAATCCCCTGATAAAGATCATTAAAATAATTGTTATCATATACAAATCGGACTGGAAGCCGCTTGATAATAAATGCCGGAAGTTCTGTGGCACGCTTTCCCCACTGTTTTTCCGTATATCCCTTTACCAGCTTTTCATAGATGTCCCTGCCTACTAGACTGATTGCCTGCTCTTCCAGATTTCTTGGCTCCGTAATGCCGGCCTCCACGATCTGTTCCGCAATCTTTGCCTTCGCTTCCTCAGGTGTGGTAATCCCCCACATCTTACTGAAAGTATTCATATTGAATGGCATATTGTATAGCTCGTCCTGATATCTTGCAATCGGAGAATTGGTGTATCGGTTAAATTCCGCAAACTGCTGCACATAGTCCCATACCCGCTTATTCGAAGTATGCAAAATATGTGCGCCATACCAGTGTACGTGGATTCCTGCTATTTCCTTCGTATAGCAGTTTCCACCCACATGATCCCGTTTGTCTATGATCAGTACCTTTTTTCCGGCTTTTGCCGCCTCATGCGCAAATGTCGCCCCAAACAGCCCTGCACCGACCACCAGATAATCGTAGTTCAATTTCTTATCCCCTATCTTGAATCACTTATTTTATAATGCAAGCGTAACATATCGGGAAATGCTTTTCAAGCAGAATAATCCTTGAGTTCCGCAATTTGATCCACAGCAGCCTTTCAGAATCCATCAAAACTCAAGATTTTTATCCCATATTGAGAAATATCGCCGACAGTCTTTATCAAAAAATACCATCATATACTTTAGATACTGCGT
>JAIDPF010000051.1:3658-49172 GCA_029062895.1 Lachnospiraceae bacterium | reverse complement strand
TTTACATAGGAGTAGCCACAATCTGTTAAAACGTTTTCTAATATTTGTATGGAATGTGCGTCTGCTTCGATTTCCGGTGAGGGCGCTATATAATGATAACTTGTACCTTCATCACGGACAGCGGAAACAGGGATAATAATGTTATCTTTTACCTTATTATCGTCCAATACTCCGCAAGAACCGAACAAAACAAATTTTTTGGCTCCCATAGCTATGATTTCTTCAAAACACGCAACACAGGCAGGTGCGCCTACCATAGAACGGTAAAAAGCAATCGCGGTATTCTTGTAATTGATTTTGTAAATAGGTAGTGTGCCGCTTGCGGAGCAGAGTTCTGCTATTTTTTCTACGTTATCCAAAGAAGAAAATTTTTGAATGATGTTTTCGGAAAATGTGGAAATACAAATTTCCGGGAAATTCTCGATTCGTTTTGTTGTGTCGGACGGACTAAACAAGGCCGGTTCTGAAATTTCTGTTCTTTGAAATATTGTTTGCAATTTACGAACCTCGATTTCCTTTGGCTAAATAGTTGTTATAGTTTTCCGATTATTATAGCATGATATTTGTCAAAATAAAAGTTGTTTCTTGAGTTTTGACAGCGTATATTTCTACAGTAAATTTACGCTATTAAAAGAGTAAATTCGGGTTGTGGAAACGTAAACTTACGGGTATAATGTGATTAAAAGACATACAGCTTTTAAGGAAAAACAGAAAGGAGGTATGGTTATGCCTCAAACAATGCAGAATTTGATGCAACAGTATATTTCAGAAATTAAAAAAATATATGGCTCGCATTTACAAAGAGTAATTTTGTATGGCTCTTATGCCAGAGGAGATTTTAGACCGGATTCCGATATAGATATTATGATATTGCTTGATATATCTGATCTTGAGTTAAAGGCATATAGCCAGACACTTTCTTATATGACCTATGATTTTAATTTAGATAATGGTATTGATATAAAGCCGATTGCTAAAAGCGAGGCGCATTTTAGAAAATGGGTTGAAAATTATCCTTTTTATGCAAATATTCATAAAGAAGGAGTGGTCTTATATGGAGCAGCCTAAAGAAGATGTAGGGACACAAAAAGATTTATGTCTGTATCGTATCCAGACTGCCAAAGAAAACTTGAAATCGGCAAAAATATTATTTGATGCGGATGAATATAAGGGAGCGAATAATCGAGCTTATTATGCTATTTTCAATGCAATAAATGCAATCCATGCTTTAGATGGAAATGCTTTTAAACGTCACAAGGATGCAATTGGAAAATTTAATAAAGATTATGTTAAAACAGAGATATTTCCAAGGGAGCTTGGAAGGAAAATCTGCGAAGCGGAAGAAATACGTCACGCAAGCGATTATGATGATTTCTATATTGCAAGTCGGGAAGAAGCTGAACGTCAGATTGCGGTAGCTGATGAAGTTATAGAACGGATTGAAAAATATTGTATGGAACAGATAAAATGATCCGATAGAATCGGCATAGAAAAGTTCTGGTTCTATTTAAGTTGTGGCCTAAATTCGAAGGTTACGGAAAGGTATGGTTATTAATTATGAAAGAGTTTCCGGATTTTATGAAGAATCAATTGAATCACATTGACAGTACCCAACAAAACACTCCAGATATTGATGGGTATTACTATGAAGGAGCAGATGGAAGTCAAATTTGTTTTTGGACGTATTATTCTGATAGAAATTCTAAAGAGAATGTTCATGAATTTGATGAATATGTATTTTGCGTTTCTGGGGAGTATGTAGAGATATTTGATGAAAAAGAGCATATTTTACATTCTGGAGATGAACTTTTGATACCAAAGGGGATTCCTCACCATGGTAGAGTTACCAAAGGAACGAGAACCATTCATGCTTTTGGCGGAAAGAGAATATTATAGTTGTTTTGTGGAAGAAAGAATATGATTAGAAAAATGATATCAATGAGCTGGATGATGAACAACATTATTGGTTAGAAAAATTTAGAAAACATAATTAAAATCTGCGATATTGCAGGAATCCCAAAGCTGTTATTTGTATAAGAAAATGGGGGTATCGACAGAAGGCAAAACAGAAGTTTATTGTGAAAGGCAAAGTTATGTTTATAAGAAAATGGGGTGTAGCGGGCTGCTATACCCTATATTTTATGGTGGTATATGGGGAATTGAAGTGATATAATCAAATTTACAAATCGGAATTTGGAGGAATGAAATGAATAGATTATTTAAAGATATAAGGCATAGCGATATTGAAGCAGTGCGGGCATCAATAACAAAAAATGCCGCTGTTGTAAACGAGGTTTACAATGCAAAAGCACCTAAAAAGGATATAGGGCAATCACCATTACAAGTAGCGATTAAATGTGGAGAATTTGAAATTATAGAGTTATTGCTTGAAAAGGGTGCTGACGCTGATTTCATGGAAGATCCTGCACTTGTGCCGCCTCATAGCGTATGCATGCCTGTCCTGCATGATGCTATAATATGTGTATTTTCTGCATTATGTTATAAACAGTATAGCCATTCTGAAAAGTATATGGATTTAATTAAAAGATTGCTTGAGAAAGGAGCCAATCCTAATCGGAAAACATCATCAGAAATGCTTCCGATAGGTACGGCAGTAAATGATGCAGAAATGATTTTGGAACGCAAGGGAGCTTATCCAGATATACAGGAAATAACCAAAAAGAGATTATTTGAAGTCCTTGATTTGCTTATCAAATATGGTGCAGATAAGGAAGAGTGGCTTAATCAAAACTTTTGGGGAGTATCAAATAAAGTTCATTATTTTGAGGAGAAAATGTATGGACCGGATAATACTGATATAAGGGAACCTATTCGAATTGTTCTTAAAGAATATTTTGATTAAATATTTAGTCTTATTGCACTAATTTAAATTTGTCTACTAAAAGTAGAAATAATGCAACTAGATGTTTACTGACGTGGAACAATTTTTTTGATAAGCTTGTATCAGGAGGTATAGAAATATGATTTTTCCAGAAAAATTACAGATTTTACGAAAAAGTAAAGGTTATACACAAGAGGAATTATCAGAAAAATTAAATGTATCAAGACAAGCTATCGCCAAATGGGAGTCAGGTCAGTCGTATCCAGACATTGTAAATATTATTCAAATTAGCAATCTTATGAATGTTACAGTTGATTTTTTGGTTAAAGACCAAGAGTGTAGCATATTACCAATAAAAAGTGTAGCAAATAATGTTGATGAAATAATTGATTTCCGATTGAAAGCAAATGTTAATACATATGCTGCTTTTATGAATGAGGTAAACGCTACAAGATTAGATTCTCATGATTTTAGATATGAAGAAGGACAGTATGTATATCATGATACATATATTGGTGGCGAAAAGTTTGCTGGAGAAGAGGCTATTTGGAAAGAGGGAAAAGCTATTTATGCAATGAATTATCTAGGTAGAGTATTAGGAGAAAACTTTAGTGGTAACTTCCTGAAAGAAGCATTGAGACAGGCAACTCATGATATGCCATATAGAGGACCTGAATTTTATCAATCAGGAGAATATATTTACAAATGTAAAGTCACAGGGGATTTTCACTGGTATCAGGGATATGAAGAAATATATTGCAACAATGAAAAGGTTTATGAATGTTATTTTCATGGAGGATTGATGCGATAAATATTACGGGTATATTATTTGAGATAATTCATTTTAGTCATGTTTATGGTAACTTGAAAATGTAGCCGAAATCATATTTGGAGGAGAATAGTTTGAAAAAGAAAATATTAATATGGGAGCCATGGTTTTTCATGGCTTTCGGTTTATTTCATTTACATAGAATATGGGCTTTAATAGACAGGAATTCTTATGCCGGGTTTTGGATGGGTATATTAGAAAATAAGGGTTTATTCTATTTTGCGTTGATGGGGGTATTAGCTATACTATGTATTCTGGGAGTTATTACTTTTATCTTAAACTGGCATAACAACTACTGGTGGAGATGGATTTATCTTTTTGGTGGGATCTATGTGTTATTTGATTTATTTGCTATTGCAGTTGGATTAGAATTTTGGAATAGACTTTTGTTATTGATGTTTGATGTAAATTCAACATATTGGAATGTTGTATGGTTATTCTTTATATTACTTGGCGGTTTTGTGTTTCTATTAGGCATAAAACTATTGATACAAAGGAAGAAATCCATAGTTATCGGGGAGGCAGGAGAGAAATGACTTGTAGTATAAGGAAATGGGAGTTATCAGACGCAAAAGATTTGTCTATAGCTCTTTCAAATAAAAAAATACAGGATAATCTTCGGGACGGATTGCCATATCCTTACACAGAGGAAGACGGGGCGGCTTTTATTTCTGCTATGCTTTCAGAAAATGAAAATGACACCTTTGCATTTGCTATTACGGTAGACGGCAAAGTGATTGGCAGCATTGGTGTTTTTCGTCAACGAAACATTCATCGGCAGACTGCAGAGCTTGGATATTATATTGCGGAAGAATATTGGGGTAGGGGAATTATGACCGAAGCAGTAAAGCAAATATGTGAATATGTTTTCAGCAAAAGCGATATTATCCGTATCTATGCAGAGCCGTTTGCATATAACGTCGCATCTTGCAGAGTGCTTGAAAAAGCGGGTTTTCAATATGAGGGTACGTTGAGAAACAATGCTGTCAAGAATGGGAAAGTCATCGACATGAAAATGTACTCTTTGCTAAAGTAGATATATAATTTGACTTTGCGAGTAAAAAATAGATCATGAAGATTTTGGGAATATGGTAACAAGATTAAAATATGGGAATACAAATACATATTTTGTGCGTGGAGAAAACGGCGGTATATTGATTGATACGGATTACGCGGGAACGCTGTCAGCTTTTTATAAAGAGCTAAAGAAAAATCAGATATCAATAGACGATATTACTTATGTTCTGGCAACGCATTATCATCCGGATCATATCGGGCTTGTTAGTGAGCTGACAAAATTGGGAATAAAATTAGTACTCCTTGATATTCAATATGAATATGTGCATTTTGCTGATGAAATATTTAAGCGGGAAAAACATTTGTCATATGAGCCTATTGATGAAAAGACTGCCGTCATAATTACGCTTAAGGAAAGTAGAAAGTTTCTGGCCAATATAGGGATTGCGGGGGAAATGATTTCGACTGCAAGCCATAGTAAGGATAGCATCTCTGTAATTTTTGACAACGGAGAATGTGTAGTAGGCGATTTAGAACCGGTGGAATACCTTGACGCTTATGAGGAAAATGTTGCTTTACAAAGTGACTGGAAACTTGTTATGAGTTATCATCCGAAAGTAATATATTATGCCCATGCTAACGAGAAGCGTTTTGTGTGACAGTGGTTTGATTGGAGAGTAAGAGGTATGGACTATCAAATTCGGGAAATTAGAGAAAGTGAGTATCCAATACTATCGGATTTTCTGTATGAAGCAATTTTTATTCCCGAAGGAATGGAAAAGCCGCCAAAGTCTATTATCCGACAGCCGGAACTGCAAGTGTATGTTGCTGATTTTGGCAAAGCGGATGATTGGTGTTTCGTTGCAGAAACAAACGAAAAGATAATAGGCGCAGTATGGGTGCGGATCATGAATGACTATGGGCACATTGATGATGCAACGCCTTCAGTTGCTATATCTCTTTATGAAGAGTACAGGAACTTAGGGATTGGTACAGCGCTTATGAAGGCTATGTTGCAATTCCTAAAAGAGAAAGGATATCAGCAGACCTCCCTATCTGTACAGAAAGCAAACTATGCAGTTAAGATGTATAAAAAAGTAGGATTTGAGGTGGTTGACGAGAACGAAGAAGAATTTATAATGATTTGCAAATTACGATAAATAAGAATAAAATTGAATTTTTATATGATAGGAGATGAAGAAATGTTATTTATTAGTTATCCGAAATGTTCAACCTGCCAGAAGGCCAAAAAGTGGCTGGATGAGAACAATATGGTATATACAGAGCGTCATATTGTGGAGGATCGTCCTTCTTATGATGAATTAAAGGAATGGTATCAGAAAAGTGGACTTCCACTGAAGAAATTCTTCAATACCAGTGGGCTGCTTTATAAAGAAATGAATCTTAAGGACAAGCTGCCTGCTATGAGTGAAGAAGAACAGTTAAAACTTCTGGCTACAAATGGGATGCTTGTGAAACGTCCTCTTATCATTAACGGAGATGCTGTGCTTGTCGGTTTTAGGGAAGCAGAATGGAAAGAAAAATTATAGTTATGAAGAAATAAGGAGTGCTTAGATGAAGATAGAGCATGTTGCTATGTATGTGAATGATCTGGAGAGCGCAAGGAAATTTTTTGAACAGTATCTGGGCGCTGTGTCAAATAATCTGTATCATAACGAAAAGACAGGTTTCAGATCCTATTTTTTGACATTTGGAGATGGAGCCAGATTAGAGATTATGAATCATCCCGATATGGATGATCCCGATAAATCACTTCGAAGAACAGGTTTAATTCATGTTGCATTTAGTGTAGGAAGCAAGGAAAAAGTCGATTCGTTGACAGTACAAATGGAGAAAGATGGATATGAAATCCTAAGCGGACTCAGAATGACCGGTGACGGGTATTATGAGAGTTGTGTTGTAGCGATTGAGGGAAATCAAATTGAAATTACTGTTTAGAAGGTCGGTGTTGCTGATGGGTTGTGAAGTTGTGGATAGATATCAGTATTTATGGCAAGTAGGAAAGAGAGGATTGTTATGACAAACGAGGAGATCCTTAGAATAGCAATGGAGCAGTCTGCGCTGGATATTAATTGCAACGCAGAGGATTTTCTCTGTGATCATCATGTGATTGTGAAATCCGGGGTAGGTAAAGCCGCGCGAAAATATTATGAAGAACCGATTACCTGCAATCTGGTTTCTTATGGAAATAACATTGTTGCATCGGTGCGGGACGAGTATAGGGACATTGTTGAAGAATACATAGGCAGATATCAGTTTTATCACTGCTTTGAAACCCCGGATATGCACTGGCTGAATGACAAACTGTCGGAAAAACGGCAGAAGGTATGTTTTATGGCGGAATATTATCTGCCGGATCTGGAAAGACTGCATGCTTTGTCCTGCGATTATGAACTGAAAATTTTAGAACAGCCGGATTTTGCGGACCTGTACAAGCTGGAATGGGGCAATGCTTTATGCGAGAAACGAAAAGAATTGGATGTTCTGGGCGTTGGGGCATATGATTCTGAAAAACTCATCGGACTTGCAGGATGTTCCGCCGATTGTGATACCATGTGGCAGATCGGGGTGGATGTTTTGCCGGAATATAGAAGAAAAGGTATCGCAGCAGCGTGTACAAGCATGTTGGCGCTGGAAATTTTAAAAAGAGGAAAAGTACCATTTTATTGTTCCGCATGGTCCAATATCAGATCTGTACGGAATGCCATTAAATGTGGATTCATTCCCGCATGGGTTGAAATGACGGCAAAGCCTAAGGAGGTCGTTGATCCAATGATGGAAGTGGAATAAAGATTGACTGGAGCAGAGAATGCGATGTGTGAATGTGTATTTTGCCATAAAGAACAGATCAAAACGGATTTTGTATATGAAGATGAGTTTGTTATGGCATTTATGGATATGGAACCGATTAATGAAGGGCATGTATTATTGGTTCCAAAACAACATTATTTGGACGTTGACGAAATTCCGGATGAATTGCTGGCACACTTGATGATTGTATCGAAGAAAATCGTAACAGCATTAAAAGAGATATACCGTCTAGATGGTTATAGTATTATGCAAAACGGTGGTACATTTAATGATATAGGACATTATCATCTACATATTTTTCCAAGATATGTGGATGATGGATTTGGCTGGACTTTTTGCAGCGAAGAAAAGGCTGTAAATTCAGAAATAGCAGAACGGATAAGAAAAAATCTTGCTTTAAAACGTAGTATGTAAAAAATGGGTTGCCGTACCTAAGGAAATTGATTTGATAAATAACTAAAGGAGCCAAATGTATGGGTAAAAAGCTGGTTTTTATAAATGATTTTTCTAAAGAAGAAATATATGAAATATTTAATTTAGCGGATAAACTTACAGAAAATAAGGGTACTGAAAAACTTTTGGAAGGAAAGACAATTGTATTGTTCTTTCCAGAGAGCAGTATCCGTACAAGAGTAACCTTTGAAAAAGGAATTCAAGAATTGGGAGGAAAGACTATTCTTTTTCCGCCATCAGCGCTTGATAAAAAGGAGAAAATAGAAGACGCGATTGGATATTTGGAGAATTGGGTAGATGCTGTTGTGGTTCGCCATAGTGATATTGAAGTGGTGAAAAGCATGGCGCAGTATGCAAGTATTCCGATTATTAATGCAATGACTTCAGAAAACCATCCATGCGAAATTATTACAGATTTATATGCATTATCAAAAATTTACAATGATATTGAAAATAAGAAATTTTTATTTGTAGGTGCAAAAGGCAACATAGGGAATACTTGGAAAAAGGCGGCCGGATTAATAGGGTTTGAATTGGAACAATGTTGTCCGGAAGGTTATGAATTGGAAAATATCAAATCGTATTCAAACTTGGAAGAAGCTGTTTTAGGGAAAGACATAATATGTACCGATTCAATACCTGTTAAGGCAAAAGAAGAATTTAAAGAGTATCAAATAACATTGCAACATATGAAAAAGGCAAATGTGGGCGCTATATTAAATCCGTGTCCGCCGTTTTATAGAGGTGAAGAGGTTTCAGAAGATGTGATTAACAGCGATTATTTTGTAGGTTATGAGTTCAAGAAACCTTTATTGGAGGTACAGCAGGCAATTATCTGTTATTTATTAGCAAGGTAGATCAATATGCAAAAATATGTTAAGGAGATAGAGGAAACCAAGTATGATCAGAGAAGCAGATAAAGCCGATTTAGAGGAAATATTACAGTTATACCTGTATCTTCATGAGACGAGTATTCCGGAAGATTCAGAGCAGTTAAGAAATACATGGGATAGCATTGTGAACGACAAAAATCACCATCTTATTATTTGTGAAGTGGATGGTAAGATCGTGGCGTCCTGCGTATGTGTGATTATTCCGAATCTTACAAGAAATGTAAGACCATATGCGCTTGTTGAAAACGTGGTGACACACGGCGACTATCGAAAGAAAGGATATGCTACTGCCTGTCTGAACTATGCAAAACAGATTGCAGAAGAAAATGACTGCTATAAGATGATGTTGCTGACTGGATCGAAAGAAGAAAGTACACTAAACTTCTATCGAAATGCCGGTTATAACAGTTCGGATAAGACAGCATTTATTCAGTGGATCGATATGTAAAAATGGAGAAAAACGATGGTATATGAATTAGCAACCATTAAAGACATACAGGCTGTATATGATGTAGTGCAGCATACTATAAAAACAATATATCCGAAATATTATCCGCAAGAAGTAGTGAAATTTTTCTGTGAGCATCACAATTGGGACGCGATATTAAAAGATATCGAAAATGGTTATGTGAGTGTACTTAAGATAGATGATGAAATCGTCGCAACAGGTTGTTTCGTGGATAACCACATCACAAGGGTTTATGTGTTGCCGGAATATCAGAAAAAGGGTTATGGCACATTTATTATAAAAAATATAGAAGCACAGATTAGTGAAAAATATGATAAGGCATATCTGGATGCTTCCCTGCCTGCGGCAGCGCTTTATGAAAAGCTGGGTTTTTCAACCATAAAGCATGAGCGTCATCCTGTAGAAAATGAAGTGATACTTGCATATGAAATTATGGAAAAACAACTGTATAAAGGTTCTACAGATACTGATTCTGACGGAAGAAAGTTCATTCCTAAAATGAATTCCGAAAATGGTGAGGCATAGGGTATGAAATGTAAGCTGCTATTATTTGATCTGGATGGAACATTACTACGAAGTGACAAAACAATTTCCAAAGTTACAATGCAGGAGTTAGAAAAATGTAGAAAACAGGGGATCATGATTGGAGTATCCACATCAAGAAGTGAGAAGAATTGTATGGAATTTATTGCAGAATTAAATCCTGATGTGGTGATCTCCAGTGCAGGAGCTTTGGTAAAATGCAGGCAGGAATATATTTATAAAGCAGAGTTTACCAAAACAGAAACAATGGAGTTGATACAAAAGGCAAGACAAATATGTGGAGAGGACTGTGAAATATCAATCGATACGGTAGATGCACATTATTGGAATTATAAAATAGACCCGAAACAACAGGATAAAAGCTGGGGAGATAGTATATACACAGATTTTCATAATTTTGAACAAGAATCCTTAAAAATGTGCGTGGAAATATTTGATGAAAAGGTGGTAGAAAAGCTACGGCAAAATTTACCGGATTGTGACTGTGTTCGCTTTTCGGATGGTTATTGGTACAAGTTTACGAAGAAAACAGCCACAAAGGAAAATGCGATTTTACATATATGCAGAGAGTGTGGAATCACTACGGATGAAATCATAGCGTTTGGTGATGATTTTGCAGATATAGGAATGCTAAAGCTATGTGGTATCGGAGTTGCCATGGGAAATGCAATAGATGAAGTAAAAGCAGTTGCGGACTATGTGATAGGCGACAATGACCATGATGGAATTGGATATTATTTGCAAAATGTCATGCTGGAAGGGCAAGGTTATTAGTTGATAATGAAAGAACTAATTATAAAAGATCCCATAGAAGAATATTTATCGGTGTCAAAATACATCAACTGGAACGATGGCAGTATTTTATCAAAAGCAGAGGAATTCAAACAAAAATATACAGATGAAATTTCTCTGATGAAGGCAATCTATGAGTTTGTACGTGATACTATAAAACACTCATGGGATGTCCAGGACAAGAGAGTAACAAAGTCCGCCACAGAGGTTTTGGAACAGGGCGTAGGGATATGCTGGGCAAAGGCCAATCTTCTTGCCGCGCTGCTTCGTGCATGCGGGATACCGGCAGGTATTTGCTATCAGCGGCTTACCTTGGGAGATGTGCCGGAAACGGGATTTTGTATTCATGCGCTAAATGCTGTTTATATCAAATCATTGGATCGATGGATTCGTCTGGATGCAAGAGGAAATAAAGCAGGTGTAGACGCATCGTTTGATTTGGAGCAGGAAAGATTGGCGTTCACGGTACATAGGGATTTTGGAGAAGAAGATTATAGGATTGTTTATGCAAACCCATCTGATAAGTTGATGAAAGTATTAGAGGAAAGTACGGATGCACTTGATATGTATTTGAATTGTCTGCCGGACAGTATATAGCGTATCTGGTATCGTAAGTAGATTGGGGAAAGATTTATCATGCTTGTTTTTTGCTTGCAGTTCGGATAATATAAAATTTAGGTGAAATACATTGTTGAAGAAGGTGAAGGGTGACAAGGTATGTTGATTCAATGTAAATATTGTGGAAGTAATTACAGTGATACCGAGCTGGAGTGCCCCAATTGCGGCGCTGCTAATGACTGTGTAAACAGAACTGCTGCAGGGGCCCCTAAAACTATCAGTGAGCTTCTTGAGTGGGCCAGACGGCATCATCTGCCGCTTGACGAGATGCGTACATATATCGGGCAGGATGTAAGAACCGCCCGTGCATATGGTATATATAAAGATTCCGTTTCGGGAGATTTTGTGGTTTATAAAAATAAGTCTGATGGTTCCCGGGCGGAACGTTATCGCGGCAAAGACGAGGCATATGCCGTAAACGAGCTTTATCAGAAGATGAAGGCAAGAGTGGCTGAACAAAAAGCACACAGAAAGCCGGACGTTTACGAAAGTGGTACACAGGGATCAGGCAAAAGTAGGAATTTTAGTCAAAAGCTTATATTACATACAATTATTGCCGTGGCAGTGAGCATCATGTCCTTATTGCTTCCGATATTTATTATACTTTTTGTAGAATACACTAACCGAGACAAACTGCCATACGCGTCTTCAGGTTATTACAGTTACGACTCTGATATGTATTACCATGATTATGGGGACTCTTGGTATATCTGGAATGCCGCTTCCGATACATGGTCTAGTTATGATGCCGCTTCCGAATGGGATCTGTTCGAGGATTACGAGAATTATTACGAGGGTTATTCTTACGATGAAGAGTATGGTGCCTCCGATTGGGACGAGTGGTATGACGACCATCATGATAGCCCAAGCTACGATGATGATGATTGGGACTATGATAATGATTGGGATTCCGATTATGACTGGGACAGCGGTTCTGATTGGGATTCCGGCTGGGATGATTGGGATTCCGATTGGTAGGTAATCACAGGGGTGCAATGTAGGAAGCTTTATGGACGAAAGGAGATAAAAATGGCGGTTCTTTACAAGAAGCCGGATGATACTGACGGCTATTTTCAGTTAATGAACGACGGACAAACCGAAATATGGATGGATATTGATACATGGCTCAATCCTATCCCAATATACAGCGATGAATCTATAGAGGCTTTGACGCCGGAACTTAGGGAGTTTATACTAAGATGGCGCGAGAAAGCACAAAAGGCAAAGGAAAGCTTTGTGCCTTCCTGTCCTGAAAAATATGCGGGGACGCAATTTGTCTATCAGGATAAATTTTACAAGATATCGGGGATGCCGGGAATTGAGGCTGAGTTGTATGCAAGTCTGTCATTGGATATCGAGAGGGAATTAAAACAATTGGGCTGCGGATGGACTGCTTATACAGGCTCTGTTGATTGAACGGGGAGACGAAATGAGAGAGTTTGTTTTTGATTACATAAAAAAGAAATACAAGGTACTGCCGGAATATCCGTGGAGAAAATATGACATGAATGCCGTGTTCCGGCATACCGACAACAATAAGTGGTTTGCACTGGTCATGGAAGTTGGGAGAGAAAAGCTGGGGCTTCCCGCCGGGGAGGATGTGGATGTCATAAATCTGAAGATAGACGATCCGTTCTTTAAAGATGTATTGCTTCAGGAAGACGGTATCCTGCCGGCTTACCATATGAATAAGTTTCACTGGATCAGCGTGCTGCTGGACGGAACCGTGGCGTGGGAGAGGGTTTATGAACTGATTGACATGAGTTTTGCGGCAACCGCTTCGTCAAAGAAGAAACAGAAAATCCGTCCGTCTAAGGAGTGGCTGATTCCCGCCAATCCAAAGTTCTATGACATTCTGCATGCCTTCGACGATGCGGATGAGATTGAATGGAAGCAGGGCAGCGGAATCAAGACGGGCGATACGGTCTTTATGTATGTAGCGGCTCCGGTGTCGGCGATACTGTTCCGGTGTAAGGTGACAGAGACGGATATACCATATGATTATGCGGATAAGAATCTGACGATCAATGCGTTAATGAAAGTGAAGCTTCAGAAGCGCTACCAGCCGGATCGATTTACATTTGATATACTGAAGGAGGAATACGGTATTTTTGCGGTTAGGGGACCCAGAGGGATACCGAACAGCTTAAGCGCTGCTTTGAAGAAGTGATGATAAAGATTCGTTGTGTGGTGGAGAGAATAACATATCAGAATCCGGAAAACGGATATTCGGTTCTTAAGTGCCGGCTGAAGGGTTATAGTGAGCCGGTTCCGGTCATCGGCAATATGATCGATGCTAATGTAGGTTCTGTACTGATTGCAGAAGGCAGCTGGAAAGTGGACGCTAAGTACGGCAGGCAGTTCATTGCCGAAAAATGGGAGGAAACGCTGCCCGCAACAGTCTACGGAATGGAGAAATATCTTGGCTCCGGTCTGATCAAGGGCGTGGGTCCGAAGTATGCAAAAAAGATTGTGCAACAATACGGAGAGGATACGTTTCATGTCATAGAGGAACAGGTGGAACGCCTGATCGAGATTGATGGAATCGGACAAAAGCGCGTCAGGATGATTGCCGAGTCATGGGCGAGGCAGAAAGAAGTAAAGAATATCATGCTGTTTCTGCAGGAGCATCAGGTATCTGCTTCTTATGCTGCCAAAATATATAAGCAATACGACAATGACAGCATCGCAGTGATGAAAGAAAATCCTTATAAGCTGGCGGATGATATCTGGGGGATTGGTTTCAGAACTGCCGATCAGATTGCAATGAAGCTGGGATTTAGCAGAGAGTCTTATGTCCGGCTGCGGAGCGGACTGATGTATACCCTTTCGGAACTTTCCGATGAGGGGCATGTGTATGCGGAGAAGCAGCAGCTTATTGATAAAGCGGCGGAACTATTGGAGGCATCGCCGGAGACAGTGATCATGACGATGGACGATATGCTTCGGAATAAGGAGCTTATCCTTGAGAAGAACATTGTCAGAATGTGTGAAGATGGCAATCCGGTGCAGGCAATTTATCTGCCGCCTTTTTATTTTGCGGAGATCGGTGTTGCGGGAAAGTTGAAAAAGCTGGCGGCGTCTCCTGCGGGGGACAGTCTTTATGCCAAGCTGACGGAGGCCCGTAAGCATGCCGGAAGTGATAATCTGTCGGTTGATATTACCGCAATTCAGGACAAGACAGGTATGGAATACGATGAGATCCAGGCGGATGCCATCCGTCAGGCGGCAACAGCGAAGGTCATGGTACTGACGGGTGGCCCGGGGACGGGGAAAACGACCACGACCCATGGGATCATTGCCGCTTACCGTGCCTATGGTCTGCGGATACTGCTTGCAGCGCCTACCGGAAGGGCTGCTAAAAGGATGACAGAGGCAACGGGGCTGGAAGCCAAGACCATTCACAGGCTGCTGGAATGTAAGCCGCCGGAAGGGTATCAGAAGAATGAAGAGAATCCGCTGGAAGGGGATGTGCTGATTGTCGACGAGTGTTCCATGATTGACATTATCCTGATGAACTCACTGTTGAAAGCGATACCACCCACAATGCGCCTGATCATGGTGGGGGATATCGACCAGCTTCCTTCCGTAGGGGCGGGGAATGTGCTGCGGGATATTATTGATTCGGGCGCTTTCCCTGTGGTGCGGCTTACAAGGATCTTCCGTCAGGCACAGACAAGCCGCATCATCATGAATGCGCATCGTATTAATGAGGGTAAGATGCCGGATATCAGTAACGGTAAATCGTCCGACTTCTTTTTTCTGGAAAATGAGGACCCCGATGCTGTAGTTTCACAGATTGTTAAGCTTGTGCAGACAAAACTGCCGAAATATTACCAGATAGAGCCGCACCGGATACAGGTGCTTACCCCTATGCAGAGAGGCGTGGTAGGGGCGACGAATCTGAATTTGTCCCTGCAGGAGGCACTGAATCCGGCGGAGCAGGAGATCTTTATACGGGGCAGGGGGAAAGTAACGCTGCCCAAGGAATGTCTGCGCAGGAGCGGATATGCGTTTCGGACGGATGACAGGGTAATGCAGGTCAGGAATAATTACGATAAGGAAGTTTTTAACGGAGATATCGGAGTCATAGAGTCTGTAAATGAGACGGACAGAACCCTTACTGTTGATTTTGACGGCAGGAGCATTGTATATGACGTAACGGAACTGGATGAGCTGGTTCATGCCTATGCGACCACCATTCATAAGGCGCAGGGATCGGAATATCCAATCGTCGTTATGCCTGTATTGATGAACCACTATGTGATGCTGCAGCGTAATCTGATCTATACGGGGATCACGAGGGCGAAAAAGGCGCTGGTCATAGTAGGAACAAAGAAAGCGCTTAGCTATGCGGTGCAAAACGTGACTGTTACAAAGAGAAATACCATGCTTCGGGAGAGGCTGGAGTCAGGCGGGCTATCCGAAAATAAAAAGGAAATTTCATAATTGTGTGGTTTGATAAATTTTTAAAAAGAGATCAAAATCACCACCGTAAATTCATCTTCTGTATATTGAATATCAATCGTTCCTTTATACCTTTCCACAATTTCTTTCATGGACGCGATACCAAGTCCGTGCATTTTCTGATTATCCTTATCGGTCATAAAGGAGCCTTGTTTCTCGCGGACGGGATTGATTTTGGAATTTGAAATTTCCAGACTGAAGTATCCATTCTCCGAATATCTGGCTTTCAATGACAGTCTGCGTTTCTCTTTATCCGTGATCTTCCTGCATGCTTCTATGGCATTGTCCAGCGAATTCGCGAACAGGGTACACAGACTGATATCGTCGATTTCTGTCAGCCCGTCAATGCCGATATGGAAAAAAGTATCGATCTCCTCCTCCAACGCCGCATTATATTTCAGGTTTAAAAGCGCATTGACAATACTGTTAGTGCTAAACAGACGGCTCCCCGTCTGCATATGCTCATACAATCCATGAAGATACTCCAATGCCGCCTCTGTCTTCTCCTGTTCCAGAAGTCCGCCAACTGCGGCAAGGTGATTGTTCATATCATGACGCAGCTTTCTGATCTGTATCTGATTTCTTTCCAGTTCTCCATAATAGTCATGCTGCAGCTGCAATTTTCTTCTTTCCTGTTCTGTCTGGATTCGCTCTGCGAGATAGGTAGCAAGCAGGAGGCAGCCGATCCCCGTTACGATACTGGCGATCATGCAGGGATATACTTTATAAGTTTCTTCAGGCGTATAATAAATACTGACAAAAACGGACGCCAAGGACGCCAGACAGATAACATCCAGCAAAATCCATGATTTTTTATCCAGAAAGCGGGTGATCCGTTCCAGCCTTTTTCCATACTTCCGCCACACAAAATACCAGAATAGCGGCACGCTGGCATATGACAACGTTGAACAAATATGATTGGCATTTCCCCCGTACTCTGCAAAAAAACGGAAGAAAATCCTGCCGGTAAAGTCATACCACATATAATTATACGCAACCATGATAGGATAAAAAATAAGTGCGGTGGAAATCCATACGACCCAGCTTTCGGCATAAGCCAGTATGAGTCCAATCAGAAATAATGGCATCGTCAACGTGATATTCACCGGGTCATTCGGCAGGGCAGGCATCGTTAAGGATACCATCAGCAAATACCAGCCGGCCAGACGTAATAGGATTGACTTTCTCGTTTGCAGGAAACCTGCCAGAAGCTTATAAAAAAAATATCCCGCCGAAAAGCTGATCACATAACCGAATATATTGATAAGAAAAACAATCATGATATCCTCCTGTTACCGCAGCATCATTTTGGCAAATGCCACTGCAAGATTCTGTTTACAGCCTCGGCTTACGGGAAGCATTTTTTCCGCGCAGATACACTGGCTGCTCTCCACTTTTGTCACGTAATTTAAGTTAACAAGATAACGGTTATGTATCCTGATAAAATAACCCGGCAGAGCAGTTTCTATATCGTTCAGTTTTCCGTAAAATTCTATCTTTCCATCTTCCGTTTCCGCAATCACCTTTTTGCGGTCACTCTGAAAATAGCGGACTTCTTTCAGACGAAGCCGCAGAGTGCCCGACTTCTGTTCCACCGCGTAATACTGTTCTGCCTGTAGGTTCAGTTCTTCTAACGCCTTGCGGAATACTTCTTTTATCTTTTCTTCTTTGTAGGGCTTCAATATATAATGAAAGGCATGTACCTCATAGCCCTGAAATACAAAATCCGGATAAGCCGTCACAAAAATGATCACCATATCCTTATGGGTTTTCCGGATCGCTCTCGCCGCCTCCATGCCGTCTATGCCATCCATCTCAATGTCCAGAAACAATAGCTCAGGAGCATCCGCTTTCAATTCTTTTAGAATTTCTTCCCCGGATCCATATTCACTGACTTTATATTCCAGTCCGTCTAGCTGCGCTACCCGCTCTATGACTCTTCGCAGTGAGGTGCGTAGTTCTTTTTCATCATCACAAATGCCGATTCTCATATATTTTCTCCTTAATATTCCACACCTTTGTTTAACCTATCATATTTTTCCCCATTCGTCCATTCTCCCAAAACCAATCCTTCCAAACTTTCCAAAAACTATTCCATTCGTACCATTTGCGACGCTGTGTTTTTTGACCCGCCTTTTCTACAATAAGCTTAATAAGTTCAATAAATTCAAAATGCAAAAAAGGAGAAAATATCATGTTGAAAGTTTCTAATCTGAAAAAAAGTTATCAAACAGGAACCCTTACCTATCCTGTTCTGAAAAATGTTTCTTTTCATATCCAAAAAGGCGAGTTTGTGGCGGTAATGGGACCTTCCGGGAGCGGAAAAACCACTTTGCTGAATTGTATTTCCTGCTTTATCCCCCATGATTCGGGAACGATTTCTTTAAACGACAAAGATATCACCCATCTCCCGGAGGAACAGCTGGCAGCATTCCGCAACCGTCATCTGGGGTTTGTTTTTCAGGATTTTATGCTTTTAGATGGGCTGACCGTATTTGAAAATATCTGTCTGCCTCAGGTCATCGCGGATAAACCGATTCCGCAGATGGAAGCCACCGCTGAAAAACTCTGCTCTCTGTTTGGAATCGAGAAGATCATGCAGAAGTATCCGGCAGAAATATCCGGCGGAGAAAAGCAACGGACTGCTGTAGCCCGTGCATTGATGAATCATCCCTATATCATCCTTGCTGATGAGCCAACGGGCAATCTGGACAGCAAGTCCTGTAAGGCAGTTATCGATGCGTTTCTTCAGGCAAAAACACAAATGAATGCCACTATTTTTATGGTGACCCATGACAGCTACGCCGCATCCTTCTGTGACCGTGTCATCGTGCTAAAAGACGGACAGATCCATCAGGAACTGTCAAAACAGGGAAGCAGACGGGAATTTATGGATGAACTGTTGGATGTATTAAGAGAGTTAGGAGGAGACGATGATGAAGCTTAATCATATTTTTCAAAAACTGCATAAACAGAACAAAGGTCAAAACCGTATACTGGGATTCTGTATCTTTCTTTCTGTGCTTTTGATCACATCTTTTTCCCTGATGTATTACGGACCCACTGTGCAGAATTTTCTGGCACAGGGCGGTGATACACGCAAGATGGCCAATTTGCTTTTAGGAATTACCGCCGTCGGCTGTCTCATATTTACGATGTATGCATCCGGACTGTTTTTTCGCTATAAAAGCCGCGAGTACGGCATTTTTCTGGCGCTTGGGGAGAGTAAAAAAACGTTAAAAAAAGTATTGTTCCGGGAACTTGCATCTATCACTGCCGTGGCTGCGGTATGGGGGTTTCTTGCCGCCATACCCGCCTCTTTCCTCATCTGGAAATTATTTGAAACGTTTTTAGTATCAACCCGCGAAATGAAATATCAGTTTGGATTTGATGGTTTTATCGTTGGGATCGCTTTTGCCATGATCCTCTGCCTGCTTCTTGGTATTTCCGGACAGAAATTCGTAAAGCGTACCGATATTATGGAAATCCTGAAGACGCAGCACAAAACAGAAATGGTAAAAGAGATCAAACCATGGACTTTTACGGTCGGCATTGTTCTCATATTTGTGGGAATTCTCGGTGGACTTGCGCTTCCTTCCATATCAGCCTATGTTTTTCATAGAAGGCTTTCGGACCTTACAAACCTGTTCTATCTCTTTTCGCTGGCAGGTATTTATCTGGTGCTTTTAAATATTGTGGCACAGAACCGTCTCGGAAAGAAAAAGGAGAAATTCTATAAAAACATGGTCTCCATCAGCATGATGCGTTTTTTTGCCAAATCTGCAACCAGAAACATGTGTGTAATCGTGCTTTTGCTCTTTTCCTGCATTTTTGCAGGTTATTACGGGGCCCTCTATGCCGACAGCAGCGCCCTGTTTGATTTGACAAATTCAAAAGGATTTGCCCTGCATTACCCCGCGCCGGAAGTACAGATCACAAAAGAGGATGTCCAAAGAACCGCCGACTCCTATGGTGTTGAAATAAAAGAATTCGGAGAAGCGGACGCATGTAATTTCCTCATTTCATTCAAATGCAGGGATCTCAATGATGATATGCAGTATATCACTGTAGAAAATTCTAGGAGCAAATATGCGCTATTTTTCTCTGAAGACAGTTATGAATGTCTGACCGGACGGAAGGCCGATGTGCCCTCCGGTACTTATAAAACGGTTACTCCCACTGATTATAAAGAGAACATCTGGGACTTTACGGACGGTCTATGGGAGGCTTCCAATCCCGATACCGGCAGATCACTTTCCCTTACCAACAGCGGAACGCTGGAATATGATGCTCTGGCGGCTATGAGTGACCCTTATGCCTATGTGCTGAATAATCAGGATTATGCGCTCCTTGCGGAAGGCCTTACGGAAATCCACAAAGAGCACCTCATCCTTTTTGATACGGAAGATTTATCAGGGTCCTACCCGTTTGCCTATGATCTGATGCGTCAATATGTGGGACATGCAACAGACCTGTCCAATCATCTGGGATTATATGACGCACAGGAAGAAAAGCTTGCAACAGAACAGGGTCACGAATATGCTTTGGCAGGAAAAATTGATATGTCCATGGATAACGCGCTCCTTTTAGGCGATTGGAAATATGCACCCGCTTTTGTTGTGGTCACCAATGAAATGTTTATGCAGACATTTTGTGTATATATCATGCTCAGTTTGTATATCGCTATTATTACACTGACAGCAGCCGCGATCATGTCCTATGTACGCAGCATTTCCATAGCCTCCGATAACCGGACATTATTTGAGAATCTTTCTAAGCTCGGTGCCGGAAAAGCATATCAGCGGAATATTCTGGCAAAACAGCTGGTTAAGATTTTCCAGTATCCGGCAGTGCTCGGATGTCTGATCGGTTTCCTGTTTTCATCAGCCATGAGCTGGTTTAACGATGGACGATATACCGGAACAGAGTTAAAGACGCTTGCACTTCTTCTGGGATTTGCCCTGTTCATTATTATGTTTTTGTATATCGTATACCGAACTGCTCTGCACAAAGCGGAACAGATCGTCGGAATACGGGAATAACAATTAAAATTAAGAGCCGGGCTTCACAAAGTCCGGCTCTTAATTTTGAGAAAAAGCGCTGCCACACTTATTGAAGTAGTGCGACACCTCCCCTTTAAAATATGGTCAGACTCCGTCAGACTTCGGGGATACGCAGTACCTGCCCGATGTTCAGCCGATCGCTGGTCAGTCCGTTTAAATTTTTGATGGCGTCAACGGTCGTACCGTATTTTCTGGCAATCAGCCAGAGGCTATCTCCGGACTGTACGGTATATTCGATATAAGGGGCGTTCTGCCCTGCCGGTATTTTTAAAATCTGTCCGGTAGTGATCATGTTGCTTGTTAATCCGTTTATATTTTTGATGGTGTCAACCGTCGTGTTGTATCTTCTGGCAATCAGCCACAGGCTGTCGCCTGCCTTTACCACATATTCAAATGTGTCCGTCCCGGGTGCTGTCGGGGGGATATTCTGCACGATTCCCTGATATACCTTATAAAGAGCCTGCCATGTAAGAGGTCCCACTGTGCCGTCAGGAGAAAGCTGCATAGTTTCCTGAAAGTCTATGACAGCCTGACGTGTTCCGCTGCCGAAGATGCCGTCCTGCGTCGGCGCGGTAATGCCGGGATAATACTCGGAAATCACGTTTAACAGATATTGCAGGGTAATGACATCCTGCCCTCTTGACCCCTGACGCAGGATGGAGGATGGGGGAACCGTTCCTATGCCAAGCGTATCTCCTTCGCTGTCTAATTCGGCAAGTCTTGTCACAGAGGAATACAGGCTTGAAAGCTTATACCATGTGGATTTTCCCACGATGCCGTCGGATTGGAGCCCGAAAATACTCTGGAATTTTGCCACGGCATTTTTGGTACTGTTGCCAAAAGTCCCGGTCTCGTCCGTGATGGCGGGGATCGCGGGATAGTTTTTCCTGATACGGTTTAAATAGGTCTGTACGGTCTGTACGTTCAATCCGGTACTGCCTGTTTTCAAGGGGCTTCCGGGATAGGAGGAAAGAACGCCTGTCACGATGTTGGTTTCTGCGATTTCGATATCGTCCGGATAGTAGGAGCGGAGGATCTGTATCGGTGTCAGTCCGCGGTCTGCAAGTGTAACCGTTCCCCACTGCGACAACCCGTTGCAGGTGGAAGTGGTTCCGTTGCAGAAAGAGGTAAAGTAGGGAGCGTTTTGTCCCTGCCTGCGGACATATTCATTAAAGATCTGATCAACGATCCGGCTGATGGAGTCATAAATTGGCCGCCCGTAGACAAAATATTGGTCATAGGCGGTATTGTTCGTAATATCAAAGCTGTAGCCGCGGCTTCTGTACCATTCCGTATAAACGCGGTTGAGGGCAAAGGTAATGATGGCGTAGATGTTGGCGGTCAGGGCAGCCTCAGGCCAGGTTGGGTATATTTCACTGCTTGCAACATTTTTCACATAATCAGGAAATGAGACCTGTACATTGGAAGCGGATGCACTCGGCGCACCAAGATGTACCGTAATGGGATTGGGGATTACAACCTGACGCAGCACGTATGGCGATGCTACAGAGCCTTCCTGATTCCTTCGGACCTGCATGGAAATAGCCGGTCCGCCGATATTGATTTCAGCCTGCGCCGGACTGCGCTGCAATTCCTGCATGGGGATCAAAGTCAGCGGGAGCGTTGCTGTTTCACCGTCAAAAATAGGAATATTGGAAATATAAAGGTTGTTAAATCCCGCTGCCTGTGCCAATACATTATAGTTATTATATGGAGTTCCGGAATAATAAGGATTCTGGGAAAAGCTTTTATCAATGGTTTCTAATGGGACTGTCTGTGTTTCACCGTTTTCATCGGTGGTCAACGTATAGATTGTATTTCCCTCATCGTCCAAGACCTTAACCGATACGCCTTCAAGGGGTACGGCATCATTGGCTGTCCGTGCCTGTATACTTAAATAGCCGATTGCCATAGGTTTTAATTCTCCTCGTAGGATGTTTTTCTGTTATCATATTATATGAAACGAATGAAAAACGGTAACCGGGCAGTATAGTTATTCTGTCGGAGGAGCAGTGTGAACATAAAATAAGGAACCGATTGTCTGTAATCGGATTTTTTATGGAAATAGAATTGCAGAAAGTGTCGAAAAGGTTTATATTATGTTATATTGTAAACATGTATAATGCATTACAAATTAAAAAATTTGGAGTAAAGAGATAACAAGCAATGAATACAAGAAAATATATGATCATTATTAAGGGCGAAATAAAGACATCGGAAATCATGTCATGCCGTTATAATAGTGATACCAAGAAATGGGATGTAAAATTTAATAATGGAAAAACGTACTCATATTTGTATTCGAATGTAAAAAAATTGACTGATCCAATAGTTTTAAATCCCAACATGTATCGTATTAGTAGAGAAGGAAAAGAGTTTTTTGATATAAAAGAAATATATATATTTGGAAGAGCATATGAGTTTTACTGGCATATTTGTTTTGGTAATGGCAGTGAAAGAGATTATCGACAGAGCGAATTAAATATTATTGAGTCATGTCTGAATCAAAGTCAATGTGCAAATGTATTTGATTACATAAAGAAGATTGCAGGGTTAAGTAATATTAAGAATGAGGAAACCGGCGAAAAGTTATTGACGAAAAGTTTTGAAAAAATAACTTTTATAGGTAATGATGTTGCGTTAGCAAAGTATTTAAATCCGTCTGAATTAAAGACTGCTAAAATGAGGCATGAGTATATACCGATTTTCCCCTTTGGATGTAATAATAGCCAGTACAAAGCTGTAAAAAACGCCATGGAAAATCAGATTAGTGTTATTCAGGGACCGCCCGGAACGGGTAAGACACAAACCATATTAAATATTATTGCCAATATACTAATGCAGGGAAAAACCGTTCAGGTGGTTTCTAATAATAATTCGGCTACGGAAAATGTGTATGAGAAATTATCCTCGTCAAAATATAATTTAGGCTTTATAGCTGCGACATTAGGTAGTTTTGAAAATAAGAGATTATTTGTTGAACATCAGGACAGGAATTATCCTGATTTTTCGTTGTGGAAGACGGAAGAAAATCCGGATGTATTACAGAATAAAATATTAGAGCAATCCAGACAATTAAAAATGGTTTTTGATAAACAGGAGAGATTGGCATATTTAAGACAAGAATATTCTCAGTTGAGTACAGAAAAAGAATATTTTGATCAATATGCTGAGAAAAAGGATGTTGATAATGTAAGTATAAAGTTTAAGAAAAAACTTTCATCAAAGCATTGGATGATGCTGTGGCAGGAATTTCAGTTGATTTTGGAAAAGAAGAAAACAATCAGCGTTCCGTTTAAGATAAAAGCCTTATTCAAATATGGTATCACAGATTGGGATTTTTACAAACAAGATATGACAAGAATCATTACTACGCTTCAGGCTATGTATTATCGTGCAAAGCAAGCGGAGCTGTCTGCGGAAATTGAAGAAATTGAAAGATATTTGAATACTGTTAATCAGGATCTGCTTGAGGATTTGTGTAGTCAGTCAATGGTGGTATTAAAGGACAAACTGGCAAGAAAATATGAAGTTAACGACAGCCGTAAAATATTTAATGAAGATCATTTTTGGAAAGAACCCTATAAAGTTTTGGCGGAATATCCGGTGATATTAAGTACAACATTTTCGTCAAGAAACAGCTTGAATTCAAACGTGGTATATGATTACCTTATCATGGATGAGGCGTCACAGGTGGATATTGCAACCGGAGCGCTGGCGCTTTCCTGTGCAAGAAATGTTGTTATAGTAGGAGATACCAAGCAGCTTCCTAATGTCGTTACGGATGATATCAAGGCGAAGGCAAAAGCAATATTTGACAGTTTTCATGTTAATGAAGGATATCAGTATACGAAAAGTTTTTTACAATCGATTCTGGATGTTATGCCAGATGTAAAGAAAACCTTGTTGCGAGAACATTATAGATGTCATCCTAAGATAATCAATTTTTGCAACCAGAAATTTTACCGTGGAGAGTTGATTATAATGACAACGGATAAGGGGGAAGAAGATGTTTTATCTGTGATTAAAACAGTAGCAGGCAATCATGCGCGGAATCATTATAGTCAGCGTCAAATAGATGTAATTAAAAATGAAATCATACCTAAATATGGTTTGAATTCAGAGGACACAGGAATTATTGCGCCATATAAAAATCAAGTAAAGGCTTTGAACAAGGAGATTAGCGGTATTGAAACTGCAACAGTACATCAATTTCAGGGCAAGGAAAAAGAGAATATTATCATATCCACAGTGGATGATGAAATATCAGATTTTGCAGATGATCCATACTTGATCAACGTTGCCGTATCAAGAGCAAAAAAGAAATTGATATTAGTTGTAACAGGAAATGAACAGGAAAAAGAACATAATATAACAGATTTAATAGATTATATCCAATATAATAATTTTGAGGTTGTCGAAAGCAAGACATACTCAATTTTTGATTACCTATACAAGCAGTATACTGAGGGAAGAATCACATACCTGCAGAAACATAAAAAGGTATCAGAATATGATTCGGAAAATCTAATGTATGCATTAATAGACGAAATTCTTGCTGATGATAAGTATTCAAGATTGGATGTCGTTAGTCATTTTCCGTTGAATATGCTGATTAAGAATACAGAATTATTAAGTGAACGGGAATGTCAGTATGCAATGAATCCGGCCACACATTTGGATTTTCTGATATTTAACAGAATTGGCAAAAAGCCTGTGTTGGCGATTGAAGTTGACGGATACGAATATCACAAAGAAGATACGGTACAGGCTTCGAGAGATCTGTTGAAGAATCACATTTTGGAGTTGTATGAAATTCCGTTATTGAGATTTTGGACAAATGGCAGTGGTGAAAAGGAAAAGTTGATAGGGATGCTGGAAAAGCTGGTTTGATAACAAGAATAAGAAATTTGTAAGATTATATGTTAGAGATTAATAATTATTGGGGCTGATTTGATATTTGTAATCATAAATCAGCCCCCTTCTTTTATATCTTTTTCGGTCTCGCAATAAAGTGTACGCCGGTGGTAATCAGCGCGGAGGTTGCAATCGCTATAGGAATGGAACGTATGCCACGGGACAGGAAATATATTTCTGCAAATACAATACCCATCACTATCCAATGCGCGATCTGAAAAGCATAAAAACCATTTCTTGCATAGTCCTTTTTTTGATCCGCGATGTAGGAGAGACCGATTAAAAGGACAATTGAAAAATATATCCAGAATCCCCAAAATAGAATATTCCAGTATCCCCAAATTAAACCGATCGCCGTTACTATCAATGTAAAGATAGTTCCCGGAACATGGTTTGTCACCTTTTTGCAAGTGAGTAACAGAGAATAAAGCAGCATGAATAAAAGTATGGTAAATCCGGCATAACTCCAAAGATCTTCTTTATTAGTAAAAATGACGCCTATATTTTTTTCAAGATACAGTATATCCAGTTGGATGAGCGCTATTTGTATCAGTAAAAGAATTCCTATCGAAAACAATCCGCTTAGGTAATGATAGATTAGTAAATTGCGTGACTTTACAGGAAATATGCGTTGTACTTCTGCGCGGTTGCGAGTCTCCTGTACCAACAATTTGACCGCCTGCGCAATCAATATCACAATCACGGTCACTAACGCCATATGTTTCAAAAACTCATTTGAAATATCATCTAAATAAATACCGTCTTGATAGCGTAGCTGCGTAAATTCATTCCAAAAATCACACATCAGCTCTGGATGGTTATCACAAAATAAACGCATCCATTGTACACGTTCTGCGTAATCCTCCAGATGAAAGAATTTATGATGATACAATCCTGATACATTCGTCAACATATAAATTATGACTATTGCCATGATCACTGTTATGATTCCCCAGTAAAAGCGGTCTCTTTTGAATAATTTTTTTATATCACTCATTCTTCTGTCCTCCTTCTTTTGGGATGTCATTCGTCCTTCCTTTTCTCTGCAGATATCTTTTCTTTAAAAGGATGTAAATCTCCTCCAGTGTAATCTGCTGCCTGGAATAATCTTCGATGCCCAGCTTCTTCAATAGGTATTCGTTATCTTCCCGCTTTCCCACGGTGTAAAATTCTGATAAATCTCCTATCTTGGATGCCGCATGGACAGTCATGTCAAACAGTGTTTTATCCGTTGGCTTCTGTGGCAGAATGCCCTTCCATTTCTGGACACTTTCCATAAACTCATCCACGGATTTTTGCGCAAAAACCTCTCCCACCTCCATCATGGTCACACTGTCGCACATGCGCTCTACATCCGCAAGATCATGACAGGAAAAAAGCACTCCGATCTGTTCTTTATCTACTTCTTCAATCAGAATATCGCGGAACATCGCTTTGCCCTCCGCATCCATACCGCTCTCAGGTTCATCCATGATCAGATACTTTGGCTGCTGTGCAATCGCCAAAGAAAAATTCAATTTTGCTCTTTGCCCCTTGGACAACGTGCCGATGTTCTTTTTGGGATTGATATCAAAACATTTCACCAGATCATCAAATTTCTCTCTGGAAAATGTGTCGTAGAAGTTCTGATAGTATGATGCCATTCCTGCCACAGAATAGATATTGATATAATCAAGCTGCTCTGAAACATACGCCACTTTGGCTTTCACTTCCGGATTATCATAGATATCCTTTTCATCATAGAGTATTGTTCCCTGCGCAGGTTTATAGATTCCTGTAACGCATTTCAGCAATGTGGTTTTGCCGGCTCCGTTGGAACCAATCAAACCATGGATCTCGCCCTGATGAATGCATATATCAATACCATGGATAACCGGTCGATTATTGTAGCCTTTATGTAAGTTTTTGATCTCTAACATTTGCTTATCTTTCCTTTCTGAAATATTTTTGCCATAACATTAGGGAAACGGTGATTTAATCAGCACTTCCTTAGATGGAAGAATAGATTTCCTTTACCAAATTCACCACATCTTTCTCGGAATAACCGATACGTTTCAGTTCGATCAGCTCGCTCTGAATCCGTTTTTGAATCTTTTCCAGATCCTCCGTATTGGGTTCCATGTTTGGCATGGTGGTTATATAGGTCCCTTTTGCCCGAATCGTCTCGATCACTTTCTGACGTTCAAGCTCCTGATATGCCTTCGCTACGGTGGAGGGTGTAATATCCAGGGTCTGTGCCATCTTTCGGACAGAAGGAATCGAATCCCCAGGACTTAAATGCCCTTTAATCACCAAGAGTTTAATTTGTTCAATGATCTGCTCATAGATTGGTTTTTTACTGCGATAATCCAGTTCGATCAATTTATCACCTCCTTGTCTCATGGATTGGTATTAGTTTTTGTAGTATTTCCATGTAAATTGTATTATCTGTATTGCTTCAAGTAGTACAGTTATAGTATCATGATTCCAGTTATCTGTCAACAATAAAATAAAAAATCTGAAAATCTTATATTATTCTGTAACTTATTATCCCCCTTAATTGTATTATTATTGAAAGGCCTTTTAAAGAGAATTATGAGGGAGTACTCATGAAAACAGAAATACAGGCAGTAATGGAAAAATATAAGGATAACCTGTTTTCGGTGGCGTTTAATATCTGTAAAAATGCGGCCGATGCGGATGATGTTGTGCAGGATACATTTTTCCAATACTACAAAACAAGCAAGCAGTTTGAAAGCGAGCAGCATATACGGGCGTGGCTGTTACGGGTGGCAATTAATAAAGCAAAAAATGTTAATCTGTCTTTTTGGCGGAGGACAAGCGTTCCGCTGGAAGAATATATGGAAACATTGGCATTTGAGACGCCGGAGGCGGAGACCTTGTTTGAGGAGGTCATGAAACTTCCTGAGAAGTATCGGATCGTGATCCATTTATTCTATTATGAAGATTACAGCATCCGGGAAATATCGCAAATATTACATATTACGGAAAGTAATACGAAAGTTTGTCTGGCAAGAGGCCGTAAGCTGCTGAAAAAAGTTTTACAGGAGGGGTGGAATGACGATGACGAATAAAGAAAAATATAAACAGGCGTTTTGCGTGCTCCATGCTTCCGGGACAATTCCTTTAGGGGAAAGCAGAAAAAAGTCTGATATTTCGGATTTAGAGAAAGGCATGGTGATCAATATGAAACGTAAATCTTTTACGAGTAAATTTGCCGCGGCATGTATCGGCGTGGCAGTCGTTTTGGCAGCGGGCGTGACAGCTTATGCGTATGGCGGAGAGCTCTTGAGCAATATCTTTGGATGGGGTGGCAATTTTGAAATACGTGAGACGGTGGATGAAAACGGAGACACAATGACGGAAGGGATACTTTATACTGAAGATCTTACGGAACCGGTGGTCATACAAGATGGACGCATGATCTTTATTGTAAATGATCAGCAGACGGATATCACGTCTTTGGTTTCCGAAACAATAGCATATATGTATGATTATGAGGATGAGGAAGGCAATACGCATATCTGGCTGATTGGTTTAAATTCGGGCAGCATTGAGGATTATGGATATGGGGAGTTTATCAAGGATGTGGACGGTGAATGGGTAGGCGGTTATTCCACCGGTATCAACTTAGAAGAGGACGGCAGTACGTCGGCGCAGTGGTTTAATGAAGCCAAGAAGGAGCTGAATATTCCCTGGTAAATCAAGGATTGTGTCTGGCTAAAACTTGAGCAGCATGAAGACTAAAAATGCAAAACGCAGATCAAGCGGTCTGCGTTTTTGTTTGTAGTTCTCTGCATTGACATTGAAGTTTGCAGTTGATAAAATATAATATGAAATTTATTTGATTTAAAGTCGGATCATGAATTTAAAAAATACATTGCTGTAGTTATTTGATGCAGTTTACAGGGGGATATTTTTATGTATCGTTGCCATGTATGTTTTTATATGATTGGTAAGCAGAGTCAGCTTTTGGAAATTATCAAAGGCATGCCTGCGCTGGAATCTTTTGTACATGAATTTGTAGAAAGCAAGAGTCCGGAAAAAGAGTTGGCAGAAAGCGCCAATATTATTTTGGCTGACTTAAGTGATGCAGATGCAAAAACGGAAGTACAAAAGCTGATTGAATGGAAGAAACCGGAGACTGCAATGATCCTTCTGACAGAACAGGGACAGTTCTCAGATTTGAGAGACTGTCTGTCTGAAGTTACGGATATCTGGACTTTGCCGATGACAGAGGAGGAAATGCGTTTTCGCTTCCGGCAATGGCAGCAGTCCTATAAAATGCAAAAGGATTTCTGGCAGACCGCACAGTACTTAGACCGCACGATCAACAGCATGCCGAATCTGGTTTGGTATAAGGATAAAAACGGGATTCATGAGAAAGTCAATGACTATTTCTGTAAAACGGTGAATAAAACCAAGGAGCAGGTGCAGGGACGCGGACACGCATACATCTGGGATGTGGAACAGGATGATCCTGCTTGTATTGAATCGGAAAATAAAGTTATGAAACAGAAGAAGACTTTTGTTTCCGATGAAATCATTCAGACCGGTGAAGGGAAAAAAATTCTTGCTACATATAAATCCCCGCTGTACGATCTGGACGGCAGCGTTATGGGAACCGTGGGAGTGGCGATCGATGTAACAAAAGAGCGCGCATATGCTGAGGAACTGATCAAGAAAAACCAGACGCTGGAAATGCTTTTTATGACAACGGACTGCGGTATGATGTGCCATACAATGGATGGAAAGCGAATTATCAGCATCAACCAAGCTGCTTTAAATATATTGGGATTCCATTCGCTGGAGGAGATGGAAAAGGATGGATTTTATATGGTTTCCCCTTCTGTAGTGGATGAGGATAAGGTGAAGATGCAGAAAGCCATCAAATCTCTGAAAAAGATAGGCGACAGCATCAGTATGGAGTACCGTGTCCGTCATTCGGACGGGAAGCTCCTTTATGTTCTGGGAAGCTTTAAGCTTGTGGAGGAGAACGGTGAAACATACTGTCAGAGGTTTTTGTTAGATCGTACCGCCCAGAAACTGCAGGAGGAGGAAGAACGGCAGAAGGATAAACGGAAGCAGGAGGCGCTGATCCATGCCCTTAGTATTGATTTTAACCTTGTATGTTTCTTTGATCTGAATACAGGAATGGGAAGGGCGCTTCGGATCGGTGAATGTAAAAATGATATATTAGCTCCTATTTTTTCAGGAGATTTGATCTTGGAGGATGCGCTGGAGAGATACATAGAGGCAGGGGTTTATGAGGAGGACAAAGAGCCGTTGCGGAAGGCTGTTTCACGACAGCAGTTGGAAGAGGAACTTTCCAAAAAGTCGATATACCATATCAATTACCGCACTACTTGCTGCGGTGAGCTGCAGTATTTTCAGTTAAAAATTGTACGCGCTGGAAAATGGGATCAGAATCATGGTATTGTTTTGGGATTTCGCAGCGTGGATGAGGAAACCCGTGCGGAAAGGGAAAAGAAGGAACTGTTGGAGAATGCGCTTTCACAGGCGAATCGCGCGAACCAGGCAAAGAGTACATTCCTTTCCAATATGTCCCACGATATCCGTACACCGATGAATGCAATCATTGGATTTACGGCGTTGGCGACTTCGCATATTGATAATAAGGAAAAGGTGGAGGAATATCTGAAAAAAATCATGACTTCAGGCAATCATTTGCTGAACCTGATCAATGATGTTTTGGATATGAGCCGTATTGAGAGCGGTAAAATCCATTTGGAGGAGGAGTTGTGCAGCCTACCCGAAATTATACATGGACTGCGCAGCATCATTCAGGCGGATATTCACGCAAAGCAGCTGGATTTACATATGGATGCGGTGGATGTTCAGAATGAAGAGGTATATTGTGACCGGCTGCGTTTAAATCAGGTGCTTTTGAACCTGCTGAGCAACGCCATCAAATATACGCCTTCAGGCGGTATGGTCAGCATGTTGTTAATTCAGAAGGGCAGCGCTTCAGAAGGTTATGCAGATTTTGAATTTCAAATTAAGGATAACGGCATTGGTATGAGTAAGGAATTTTTATCTCATATTTTTGATCCTTTTGAGCGGGAATGTAACTCTACGATCAGTGGTATTCAGGGAACTGGACTTGGAATGTCGATTACCAAAAATATTGTGGATATGATGAATGGTACCATCATCGTAAATAGTAAACAGGACGTTGGAACAGAATGTATTGTTACCTTTTCGTTGCGCGTGAGCGAATCAAAGAAGGAATGTCAGGAAATCCCGGAGCTGAGTGATTTTAGGGCATTAGTAGTAGATGGTGATTTTAATACATGTGACAACGTATCCTGCATGCTTCAGCAGATTGGTCTGCGGGCGGAGTGGACCATATCGGGAAAAGAGGCTGTTTTGCGTACGCGTCAGGCTGTCATGCGTAGTGATGAGTATTTTGTATATATTATTGCCTGGGTTCTGCCTGACATGAATGGTATTGAGTTGGCAAAGGAAATCCGTCAGGAGGTAGGAAGGGACGTGCCGATCATTGTTCTTACAGCATATGACTGGTGCGACATTGAGGATGAGGCAAGAGAGGCGGGAGTGACCGCATTTTGCGGTAAGCCGCTGTTTTTCTCAGAACTGTACGGATGTCTGGATTCCATCGTCAATACAGATAAAAATGTCAAATTGATTTCCGAGGAGAAAGCGCCACTTCGCAAGGGTCGTATTCTGCTGACGGAAGATAATGAGTTAAATCAGGAAATTGCAGTTGCGATTTTGGAGGAAGCAGGATTCTCCGTGGAAGTTGCCCAAAATGGTCAGGTTGCCGTGGATATGCTGAGCGCTTCTGAAGCAGGATATTATCAGGTGATACTGATGGATGTCCAGATGCCTGTGATGAATGGCTATGATGCCACAAGGGCAATCAGAAATCTGGAGAATCGTGAATTGGCATCACTTCCTGTAATTGCAATGACGGCAAATGCCTTTGAGGAGGATAAGCAGGAAGCTTTGAAGAGCGGAATGAATGGTCATATTGCAAAGCCGATTGATGTAAAGACATTGATGGAGGTACTGGATGAGGTGCTTGGTAAAGATAATTAGGAGGGATTGATGGAGTGTTTGGTCCTCTGCCTTACGGCAGAGGATTTTTTACATTTTATTTTATAATTCTCTTGACATATGTAGATCGTCGATATAATATATAGATATCCGATATATAGATTACCGATATAGGAGGGGTAGAAATGTCAGTAGATAAAACATTGGTGTCGGGAAGTATGACAATGCTTTTGCTCAAATTACTTGAAGAAAAGGATATGTATGGGTATGAGATGATTGATACCTTGAGAAAGAAATCGAATAATGTATTTGAGTTAAAAGCAGGTACATTGTATCCATTATTACACGGTCTGGAAGAAAAGCGATTACTTACGGCTTATGAACAGGAATATGCCGGAAAAACGAGAAAGTATTACAGTATCACGAAAGAAGGAAAAAGTTTATTAGAAAAAAAGACTTCTGAGTGGAAGGAATACCAGACCGCGGTATCAAATGTTTTGGCAATGGGGGTGTGAACGATGGAAGAATATTTGGAAAAACTTTTATCTCAAATTCGCTGCAAAAAAGCAAGACCTTACATATCCGATGAGATACGAAAACATATGGAAGATCAGATCAAGGATAATATTGCCCATGGGATGACGGCAAAGGAAGCGGAAATAAACGCAGTTGCCGATATGGGGGATCCGGTAGAGACCGGGATCTCTTTGGATAAGGTTCATAAGCCGCGGGTAGCGTGGAAGCTGATTGTCATTGTAGGGATTCTAAGTCTGTTAGGCATTTTTATTCAGCAGTCGATCTCCTATCATATTGCAGAAATTTCATCTGATATTCCGCAATATTATGCGCTTTCCGGAACAGGATTTGTTACATCAGTAATACTTGGGTTTGTTGTAATGTGTGCAATCTATTTTCTGGATTATACCACAATTGCAAAGTATTCTAAGTTCATTGGCGCATTTATAATATGTATGGGTATTTTATGCATTTCTGGGATTTTTGGTACGGATATGAATGGAAGACGTTATTGGGGATTTGGACCGGTCAGATTATCTGCAACCACGCTTATGATGTTTTACGTACCAATTTATGGAGCAATACTTTATAAATACAGGGGAGGCGGAGTGGCTTCGCTTCTAAAAGCTCTTGTATGGCTGTTGATTCCTGTGATCATTACATTTAGAATTCCCAATCTTGTTGTTACAACAATATTAATGGTCAGTATGCTGATACAGCTCTCGACTGCCGTCATAAAAGGGTGGTTTAAAATTCCGATAAAAAGAACTCTTGTGATCTTATGTACGGTTTTGATAATATTGCCCATAATTTTACTTTTTTTCATGTATGCATTTCATTTCCTGGCGGCATACCAGGAAGCTCGAATCCGGGCATGGCTGTTTGCAACCGGCGACGCATCTTATTTGAGCAATATACTTAGATCTTTGTGTACAGATATAGCGTTTATAGGAAATAGCGGAAAAGATGTGATGGGAACCATTCCTGATTGTAATAGTGATTATATATTTTCCTATATTTTAAATAGTTATGGAAGTATCGCAGGAACGCTTATTATAGCTGCACTGGCCGTATTGATCATCTCTATTTTTTCCGTCTCTGTGAAGCAAAAAAATGAGATTGGACTGGTTATGGGATTCGGCTGTGGAATGATTATTTTATTAAGCACGGTCATTAATATATTGAGCACAGTAGGCGTAATTCCGCCTGCAGCATCATTTCTTCCATTCCTGTCTGCAGGAAGAAGCAATATTTTATTATGTTATGCTTTGGTGGGCATTATTATGAGCATTTACCGATACAAAGATGTCTATCCAAAGAATGTGAAGGTGCCGGGAAAGACATTTCAAATGAAATTTACGATCGGACTTTAAACACTGTTTTCATACAACTAAATATATGATATAGTTAAATATAGAAAGTTTAAAGTAATTATATCAAACTAGACAATTGTGAGACTCTATGTTCGCAAACTTCCGTTGTGCAACTAAAATATGGGAAAATAGAAGTTTTGCAATTGCCTATTATATTAAACAAAAGTGGAGGTATGAAAATGGCAGCAGACAGACGTCCGGAGGACATGAGCAGAATCACAACGCCTGAATTGGCAGATGCGTTTATTGAGGAGCAGATCAAAGAAGTACGTGCGCAGGTGGGTGACAAAAAGGTATTACTTGCATTATCGGGAGGCGTGGACTCTTCCGTCGTGGCAGCGCTGCTGATCAAGGCGATTGGGCAGCAGCTGGTATGTGTACATGTGAATCACGGACTTTTGCGTAAGGGCGAACCGGAGCAGGTGATCGAAGTATTCCAAAATCAGATGAAGGCAAACCTGATCTATGTGGATGCGACAGACCGTTTTCTGGATAAGCTGGCAGGAGTTGACGAGCCGGAGAAAAAGAGAATGATCATTGGCAATGAGTTTATCGAGGTATTTGCAGAGGAAGCGCGGAAGCTGGATGGAATAGAGTTTCTTGCACAGGGGACGATCTGGCCTGATATTTTGGAGAGTGAGAAAGGTATCAAGGCACATCATAACGCAGGCGGTCTGCCGGAGGATATGAAATTTGAATTGGTGGAGCCGGTCAAGATTTTGTTCAAGGATGAGGTGCGTATTGTAGGAAAGCAGCTGGGGCTGCCTGATAATATGGTATTCCGTCAGCCGTTCCCGGGACCGGGACTGGGTGTCCGTTGTCCGGGCGCGATCACCCGTGACAGATTGGAAGCGGTACGTGAATCAGATGCGATCCTGCGGGAAGAATTTGCTAAAAATGGTCTGGAAGGTAAGGTATGGCAGTATTTCACGGTTGTACCGGACTTTAAATCCACCGGCATCAAGGATGGAAAACGTGCCTTTGAGTGGTCCGTGATCATCCGTGCGGTCAATACGACGGACGCCATGACGGCAACAGTAGAAAATATCCCCTATGATCTTATGTGCCATCTGACAGAGAGGATCACCCATGAGGTGAAGGGCGTGAACAGAGTGCTTTATGACTTTACGCCAAAGCCGACGGGGACGATAGAATTTGAATAATGCTAATAAAAGAGATAGAACCGGATATTACTGAAAATGATATCTGGTTCTATTTTATTGCTATTAGCAAAGTTATTGACATTGGATTCAGTAGGAACTATAATTTCAAAAACATAAGTTTGTCAGGAAAATATTAAAAATGGAGGTAATAAATAATGTCAGAAATCAAGGAAAGCGCATTGGAACTGATCGGGGGAACCCCCTTGTTGCAATTAAGCCGCTATATGGAAAAATTGGGAGTGACGGGAGCAAATATTATTGCGAAGCTGGAATATCTGAATCCCGCCGGTTCTGTGAAGGACAGGGTAGCGCTGGCGATGATTGAGGATGCAGAAAAGAGTGGCAGATTAAAACCGGGCGCAACGATCATCGAGCCCACAAGCGGTAATACGGGTATCGGTCTGGCTTCGATTGCAGCAGTAAAGGGATATAAGGCGATCCTGACGCTTCCAGATACCATGAGCGTTGAACGGAGAAATCTGTTAAAAGCGTATGGAGCGGAGCTTGTTCTGACAGAAGGCGCGAAAGGTATGAAGGGCGCGATTGCAAAAGCGGAAGAATTACACAATGAGATAGAAGGATCTGTCATACTGGGGCAATTTGATAATCCGGCCAATTCGGCGATCCATAGAGCAACGACGGGACCTGAGATTTGGCGGCAGACGGATGGCAAAGTGGATATTTTTGTTGCAGGCGTCGGCACCGGCGGTACGGTTACCGGTGTGGGGGAATATTTAAAAGAACAAAATCCGGATGTAAAGGTCGTTGCGGTGGAGCCGAAAGGAAGTCCGGTGCTTTCTCAGAATACTGCGGGACCGCATAAGATACAGGGAATCGGCGCAGGTTTTGTACCTTCCATACTAAATACTAAGATATATGATGAAGTCATTACGATTGAAAATGATGATGCGTTTGCCGAGGGTCGCGCGTTTGCGTTGGCGGAAGGCATCATTGTAGGGATTTCCTCGGGAGCTGCATTAAAGGCAGCAGTCCTGCTGGCGCAGAGACCGGAAAATACCGGAAAGAATATCGTGGTGCTTCTTCCAGATTCGGGGGACAGATACCTTTCGACACCGATGTTTGCAGGATAGGATAACGAAGCTGTTGGAATTGCGCTTTCAATGTCAGGGAGCTGACATTGGAAGCGTATTTTTATGTTCGTAAAAGAATATGCTGCTTTGCAGCGCAAATGCGGTGAGTGAAACGTTTTGATCAGCGTCTCCCTAATGAAATATTAAAAAAAGGTTGCAAAAACACCTAAAGCTTGTTATAAGTTTATATTATAACTAAGTATAGTTTTTCTATATTATACAAATAACAAAAAATGTATTATACTGAACTTACAGTTAAGAACTGCATAATAATTTATATCCAGATGGGAGGATGAGAACTATGAGTAAATATAAGTTTGAGACATTACAGCTTCATGTAGGACAGGAACAACCGGATCCGGCGACGGACTCAAGGGCGGTGCCGATCTATCAGACCACGTCGTATGTATTTCATGATTCTGCCCATGCGGCGGCAAGATTTGGACTTGCGGATGCGGGCAATATCTATGGAAGATTGACCAATTCCACGCAGGATGTGCTGGAAAAGAGGATTGCAGCGCTGGAAGGCGGCGTTGCAGCGCTGGCGCTGGCAAGCGGAGCAGCTGCTATCACATATACGATTCAGGCGCTGGCGCAGGCCGGTGACCATATCGTGGCACAGAAGACGATCTATGGCGGCACTTATAATCTGCTTGCCCATACATTAAAACAGTATGGAGTGGAAACAACATTTGTAGATGCCCATGACTTAAAGGCGGTTGAGGAAGCGGTCAGACCGAATACCAAGGCAATTTTTATTGAAACTCTTGGTAACCCGAACTCGGATATCCCGGATATTGATGCGATTGCGAAGATTGCACATCAGCACGGACTTCCCCTTGTGATCGACAATACGTTCGGTACGCCGTATCTGATCCGTCCGATCGAACATGGAGCGGATATCGTGGTACATTCCGCAACCAAATTCATCGGTGGGCATGGAACTACACTTGGAGGTATTATTGTAGATTCCGGAAAATTTGACTGGAAGGTAAGCGGCAAATATAAGAACATTGCGGAAGCGAATCCCAGCTATCATGGCGTATCATTTGTGGATGCTGTCGGACCTGCGGCCTTTGTTACATACATCCGCGCTATCCTGCTTCGGGATATGGGCGCAACGATCTCGCCGTTTAATGCATTTCTGCTGTTACAGGGCGTGGAGACGCTTTCTTTAAGGCTTGACAGGCATGCAGAGAATACTAAGAAGGTGGTAGAATATCTTTCCAACCATCCGTTGGTTGAGCATGTAAACCATCCGTCTCTGCCGGAGCATCCGGATCATGAGTTATATCAGAAGTATTTCCCGAATGGCGGAGGTTCGATCTTTACCTTTGAGATCAAGGGCGGACAGAAAGAGGCATTCCAGTTTATTGATCATCTGGAGATCTTCTCCCTGCTTGCTAATGTTGCGGATTCCAAGAGTCTTGTCATTCATCCTGCGACGACGACCCACAGCCAGTTGTCGGAGGAGGAACTCGCAGATCAGGGGATCAAGCAGAACACCGTCCGGCTTTCCATCGGTACGGAACATGTTGATGATATTATTGCCGATCTCGAAAGAGGTTTTGAAGCTGTAAAATAATTAAAAGGAAGCACTGATGTAATCAGTGCTTTCTTAAGATATTTATAGAAGCGGAGAACAGGGAATATATGACGCTTGCACAGTTGACGTATGTAGTAAAAATTGCAGAGACCAAGTCCATGAATAAGGCTGCGGCAGAATTATTTGTGTCGCAGCCGGCATTATCGGGAGCCATCAGGGAGCTGGAAGAGGAAATTCATACCAATTTGTTTATCCGCACCAACAGGGGTGTGCTTCTCACCGCACAGGGAGAAGAATTTTTAAGTTATGCCAGACAGATGGTGGAACTAAATAAACTGGTGGAGGAACGATATGCAGACGAAAAGCAGGCTAAAAAGCGGTTCAGCGTATCCATGCAGCATTATTCCTTTGCGGTGGAGGCATTTATCAAGCTGGCGAACCGCTATACGCCGGATGAATTTGAACTGGCCGTTCATGAGACAAAGACCCATGAAGTGATCGATAATGTCAAAAACTATCGGAGTGAACTGGGGATTTTATATCTGAATGATTTTAATGAAAAGGTGCTGAATAAAATTTTTCTGGAGAATGAACTGGAATTTATTCCGTTGTTTACCTGCGGGATATCTGTTTATCTAAGCAAAGAGCATCCGTTGGCGTCCAAAAAGCTGATTCAATTTGAGGAGCTTGCGGATTATCCCTGTCTTTCCTTTGAGCAGGGGGATAAGAATTCTTTTTATTTCGCGGAGGAAGTGCTGAGTACCTTGGAATATAAGCAGATCATCAAGGTGGATGACAGAGCGACTATGCTCAATCTTATGACAGGAATGAACGGTTATACACTCTGCTCCGGTATTATCTGTGAGGATTTAAATGGCGGTTATTACGTGTCGGTTCCATTAGATACGGAAGATACCATGACGATTGGCTATCTGAAACGCAAAAATATGCCGCCCAGTATTTTGGGAGAAGAATATATTGAGATATTAAAAGAATATGGAGCATCTGATCCGGTTCACGGATCATTGGGTTATCGAACTTAAAAACTGTCCTTTGTTTTCAAAAATTACCAACATATCTATTTCCATCGTTGTAAATACTATTTTTAATCATTAAAAAATGGTTTACAAATATTGTGCCTGCGTCAGCATACAACAAAAAGCTTACGCTTTTCGTCGTCGAAAATCGGCAGGTTACGGAAAGGTATGGTTATTATTATGAAGGATAGTGAATTTGGCTCTGCGCTGGCCCGTAATGCGCTGGATGAGATTCCCAATACTTCCGCCAATGCGAAAGATATTGTAGGTCTGGTAAAGAGCAGTGGTAAGATCGTTGGTTATCAGCTTTCTGACGGACAGACAGTTTCTAAGGAAGAAGGCGTTGCTATGGCAAAAGCCGGTGAGATCAATGGCGTGGGTATTGCGCATCGTGGAGATACGGAATATCTGAAATCCCTGCCGGATGGTACGGAAAGTAACAATCTTGGCAATCTGCCGTCTGTGAGCGGTTAAAAGCGAGGGGAGTTACGGGCATACATGGATTTTTTTGCTTTACTCACGTTGATAGGTGGTCTGGCATTATTCCTGTACGGGATGAAGACCATGGGGGATGCGCTTTCTAAGCTTGCCGGGGGAAGGTTGGAGCAGATTCTTGAGCACATGACCAATCATCCCATCAAAGCTGTAGCCTTAGGCGCAGTTGTAACAGCAGTCATTCAGTCGTCTTCCGCGACGACGGTTATGGTGGTAGGATTTGTCAATTCGGGGATCATGAAGCTGTCACAGGCGGTCGGCGTTATTATGGGAGCTAACGTCGGTACGACGATCACTTCATGGGTGCTTAGTCTGACAGGCATTGAAGGCGGTAATTTTTTTCTTAGGATGTTAAACCCGTCTTCTTTTACGCCTGTTCTTGCTGCAGTCGGCGCGATTTTTCTGATTTTTCTGAAAAATGATAAAAGAAACGATATCGGAACGATTCTGCTTGGATTTGCGGTTCTGATGTTTGGCATGGAGACGATGAGCGATGCCGTCAAACCGCTGGCCGATGTGCCGGAATTTATGAAGCTTTTTACGGTGTTCGAGAATCCAGTTTTGGGAATGATCGTGGGAGCGGTATTAACTGCAGTGCTTCAGAGTTCCACAGCGTCGGTGGGAATTCTGCAGGCGATCTGCGCAACTGGTGCAGTCAGCATCGGCGCTGCGATTCCGATCATTCTGGGACAGAATGTCGGCACTTGTATTACAGCGCTTCTTTCCGGCGTGGGCGCGGGTAGAAACGCAAGGCGCGCTTCTCTGGTACATCTCTACTTTAATCTGATCGGAACGATCGGTTTCATGATCATATTTTATACAATGAATTTTTTCCTGCATTTTAGTTTCCTGAAAAATGTGGCGGGCGGTGGTTCGATCGCCCTGATCCATAGTTTGTTTAATATTAGCGCAACTCTGCTTTTGCTGCCTTTGGCAAAATGGATCGAGAAGCTGACCTATATCGCGCTGCCCGTTACCAAAGAGGAAATGGAAAGTGATGAAACGCGTCCGGCATATAACCCTCCGGATGAACGGTTTCTGGAACAGCCCGCGTTTGCGGTGGCGCAATGTAAAAGCGCGCTTTGTGAAATGGCAAAACTGGTAGAAGAGGCAATGGCGCTTTCCGTCCAATCCGCTGACAAATATAATAAGGACGATATCGCGCGCATCATCAGGATTGAGGATATTGTAGATGGTAAGGAGGATGAGCTGGGCAGCTATCTGACAAAGCTTGCGTCCAAACAACTTTCAGAGAAAGATAGTAAGCTGGTGAATAAGTTTGGTAAATGCATGACCGAATTTGAACGAATCTCGGATTATCTGAAAAGTATCGCTTATATGCTGCAAAAGATGAATGAAAAGAAAAGGAAATTTTCTAAAAAAGCATCCTTCGAACAGGCGTTGATTTTTCGCGCGACCTATGAAATCGTGGAAAATGCGGTGAGCTGCTTCGTTCATGAAGATAAGGAGATGGCGGGAAGGGTGGATCCGTTGGCTGAGGTGATCTCATCTTTGAAGGGAAAGATCAGAAATAATCATAACAAACGGCTGGAAAAGGGAAAATGCTCTGTTGAATTGGGAATGGCGCTGACAGATATTGTAAATTCTTTAGACCGGATTGCGAGACACTGTTCCAATATTGCGGAAGAAGAGATCGCGGTCGAAACGAATAAGTTCGCACTGCACCAGTATGCAAGACTTACAAAGGAAAACAGTGAGTTTTACAGAAAACAGGTGATGTTGTATCGAAGAAAGTATTCACTTTCAGAAGATTCCTTCATGGAAGGAGATATGGTATAATCTGCTTAAAAGTTTCGTATGGGAGTCGCTGATATGCAGTTTGTTATTACTTTTTTGGAAGGAATGATTTCTTTTATATCGCCCTGCATGCTGCCAATGCTGCCGGTCTATATTTCCTATTTTGCAGGCGGCGCGGATAAGAAAAGTCATGTGATTATCAGGGCATGTGCTTTTGTTTTGGGTTTTACCATCGTGTTTACAAGTCTTGGGATATTCGCGGGAAGCCTCGGATTTTTTCTGATCAAATACCGGACGATTGTTAATGTTATTTCCGGTGTTGTCATTATTTTTTTTGGACTTAGTTATCTGGAGTTGATTCCATTGCCGTTTTTCAAGGGAATCCGGGGCGAGCATGAGATTACCGGTATTTTGTCAGCTCTGTTATTTGGCATGATCTACTCTGTCAATTTGACGCCATGCGTGGGAGCGTTTTTAGGATCTGCGATCATGATGGCATCTTCTTCGGCAGATGCGCTTAGGGGTGGTCTGCTGCTTTTGATATATTCTTTGGGACTGGGAATCCCATTTCTGCTTGCCGCAGTTCTGACGGAGCAGTTAAATGTGATCTTTCAAAGGATCAAAAAGAATTACCGGTGGATCAATCGGATCTGCGGATGTTTTTTGATTTTGGTGGGAATCCTGACGGCATTCGGAGTGTTGAATTCCATGATGCATATATTAGGCTGAAGAATAAGATTGATATCATTTAAGATAAGGAGACATGCATTATTATGAAAAAAACGATCATGCTTTTGGTGGTATTTATTGTGGTGATGGCGGCAGCTGTTGTGGGATATCAAATACTTACTTCGGATTATAGTGCGGAAATAGCGGATCATAAAGAAGAAACAACTGACAGAAAAGAAACGGAAGCGGACGATCAGGAAACGGATGATCAAGATACGGTCGATCAGGATACAGACGATCAGGATACGGAAAAAGACGATCCGGAGGAATCGATACAAGTACCGGTGGAGGGAACAGTACCGGCAGTAGATTTTACAGTGCAGGATTGGGAAGGCGGTCAGGTCAGCCTTTCGGATTATTATGGGAAGCCGATTGTAGTCAATTTCTGGGCAACCTGGTGCGGACCTTGCAAATCGGAGCTGCCGGCATTTGAAGATGCTTATGCGGAGTATCAGGATGAGATCACATTTTTAATGGTCAATATGACGGATGGCTATTCGGAAACGGTAGATGGCACGAAACAGTTCATTGAGGAGAATGGGTATTCTTTCCCGGTTTACTTTGATACATCCTATGAAGCGTATCAGGCGTATGGGGTGACAGCAATACCCATGACGCTGTTTATCGATGCCAATGGAAAGCTGATCACTTCCCAATTAGGCGCTATGTCGGAAAGTACGTTTACGGGATATCTACAGGAATATTATGGATTGAAATATACGCGAAAGCAATGAGCAGTGCGTGAGTGAGTGCAATTATATGTCGCCGAAAGCTTGCTTACGAGCGACATATAATTGCAGGAGCGAACATAGGGCGAAGCCCGTGAATGAGGAAACCCGAAGGGTTTCCGAATGGTGCACTGCGGATATGGCGAAGTAAGCATAAAAGCCATTTTTCATGTTGCAATTATAATATGTCGACAATATAATGAAATTAAGAATGAAGTAATACAAAAGTTGATTGAAGTTAGAGGAAACCCCATATGAAGAAGAAAACAATGATCATAATTGGAATCATAAGCATTTTTGTACTGCTTGGGATTATAATGTTGATTGATCTTTTGAGATTTAGGCTGAGGGGAACGATATCAGTAATGATCAACGGAGAAGAATATCTGGTGGAGCGGTTAGAATGTACATATGAAGAGGGGAAAAATGAAAAAGTAACGTATGGAAAAGCCTTTATGGATTCCGGTGTCTCTTTTAGAAACAGTGGGACGAGATATGGGATGTATGAATATGCTTTTTTGATCAGTACAGAAGAAATCAATATAGAACCAAGGATTCGGGTATTTAAAACAAATTGGTATAAAATGTACGTTCCCGATATTGAGATTGATATATATGAAGATAATGGTGTTTGGAATGCTGATGTTTCTGTGAGATTAAATAATATCAGGACCTATCAGGAAACATTTTATGATATTGAAAATAATGCAATAGAAATGCGGGTTGAGTAGTTATTATAATATGAGAAAAATATAGGGAACTTATTGGAAATTGGAACAAGAATAGAATCATATGGATTTAACAGATAAAGAGTGCAGCCCAAGGCACACTTTTTTAGGTAGACAACGGAGTTTGGATATGTGCGTATCATATAAGGTGGACGCTGGGGGAATCATGAATGAAAAATAATAAAGTTATTACAATGATTACAATTATAGCAGTGATCGCCATAGCAGGGGCTTTCTTCGGCGTGAATTATTTGCTAGACACTTACGTGAATCAGCAGAGGGCGACGCAGTCGGGCAATCAAGCGGCGACTGTCAGACAGCAGGCGGTCAGTCCGGCAAACGGTCTGATCATGGTGACAATGGATTCACCGGAAGAAAGCGGCGTATGCGGTGAAACTCTGGAATGGTATTATAAAGATGAAGTCCTTGTTATTACCGGTACTGGGGAAATGGATGAATACATATCTTCTGCAGGCAGTGCGCCATGGTATAGTTTGAAGAGTCGGATAGGATTAGTGATTCTTGATGAAGGCGTAACGAGCATTGGCGGCGCGGCGTTTAAGGATTGTGATAATATGACAGAAATTGTCCTGCCGTCGTCTCTGACAAGCATTGGCGAGAACGCATTTTCCGGTTGCAGCAGTCTGATGCAGATTAATCTGCCGGATGGAGTAACAAGCATTGGTGAGAGTGCATTTTTGGCCTGCTACAGTTTGAGGAATATAGTAATACCGGATGGTGTAAGAAATATTGGGGACAGGGCATTTTGTGTTTGCAGTGATTTGAGAGAGATCATGCTGCCGGACAGTGTAACAAGTATTGGCAAAGGCGCGTTTTTCAGCTGTAGCAGTCTGGTGCAGATCGGACTGCCGATCAGCCTGACAAGCATTGAACCGGAGGTATTTTATAATTGCAGGAATTTAACAGAGATTGATTTGCCGGACGGCATAACAAGTATTGGTGATAAGGCATTTTATGGCTGTAGCAGTTTAAGGGAGATTGAGTTGCCAGATGGTGTAACGAGGATCGGTGAAGGTGCATTTTCCAGCTGCAGCGGATTGAGAGGGATCAGATTGCCGGACGGTGTAACAGGCATTGCTAAAAGTGCATTTTCCGACTGCAGCAGCCTACAGCAGATCGAACTGTTGGATGGTGTAACAAACATTGGTGATGACGCATTTAAGAATTGCAGTGGATTAACAGAACTCATGTTGCCGTCTTCCTTAATAAATATTGGCAAGGGTGCGTTTAGCGGCTGTAATGGTCTGGCGGAGATCGTGATACCTGATTCTTTAACAAGCATTGACACCGGTGCATTTTCTGATTGTGCATGGTTAACAGAGATCACAATACCGGACTCGGTTACGAGAATCGGAAATAGCGCGTTTGAGAATTGCTGGAATTTAACGGAAATTACACTACCGGATACCATCATCAGCATTGGTAACAATGCATTTAGTGGCTGCTATAACTTAACAGAAATTGCGATACCGGATAGTGTAACGAGCATTGGTGATTATGCATTTCATGGTTGCAGTGGTCTGACGGAAATTACGATACCGGATAGTGTAACG
>JAIDPF010000051.1:0-3558 GCA_029062895.1 Lachnospiraceae bacterium | reverse complement strand
TATCGGTGATTATGCATTTTATGGTTGCAGTGGTCTGACGGAAATTACGATACCGGATAGTGTAACGGGTATCGGTGATTATGCATTTTATCTATGTAGCGGTCTAACGGAAATTACGATACCGGATAGTGCAACAGGAATCGGAGAATATGCATTTGGGTATTGTACCACTTTAATGGAGATAACGATACCGGATGGAGTAACGAGAATTGGTGATCATGCATTTTATCGATGTAGCGGTCTGACGGAAATTACGCTATCGGATAGCGTAACGGGTATCGGTTGTAATGCATTTGAGTGTTGTTGGGCTTTAACGGAGATATCGATACCGGATAGTGTAACAGAAATTAGTCAAAGTACATTTGCGAGTTGCAGCAGTTTAACAAAGATTACGATATCGGATGGGGTAACGAGCATTGGGGTTTATGCGTTTGAGGATTGTAGTGCCTTGGCAGAAATAACGATACCAGACAGCGTAACCAGTATTGGAAGCCGGGCATTTTACGGCTGTAGTGATATGACCATTTATTATAGCGGTAATACGCTTGATTCCTATATCGACGGTCGTAGCAGTGTTTGGAGTGCGTTAAATATCGTCTGGGTTAGGCAGTAAGAAGAAATTGCCGCTGTTAAAACGGAAGGAAATGCAGAGGCTTATGGAAAAAGAGAATAGATAAAGAGGTACGGGATGAAAAAGAAAGTTATTACGTGGATCACAATCATAGCAGTGATAGCCATAGCAGGGACTTTCTTCGGTGTGAATTATTTGATAGACGCTTATTTAAATCAGCAAAGGGCAACGCAGTCCGGTAATCAGGCGGCAGCCGGACAGGCGGTCAGTCCAGCATACGGTCTGATCATGGCGACAATGGATTCACCGAAAAAAAACGGTGTATGTGGTGAACATCTGGAATGGTATTATAAAGATAAAGTTCTTGTTATCACCGGTACGGGGGAAATGGATGAATACATATATTCTGCAGATAACGCGCCATGGTGTGGTTCGTGGTATCGGATAGACTGCGTTGTCCTTGATGAAGGAGTAACAAGCATTGGTGGTGCAGCGTTTAGGGGCTGTGACAGAATAACGGAGATCATTCTGCCGTCGTCCTTAACAAACATTGGTGATAGCGCATTTTTCGGCTGCAGCCGCTTGTTGCAGATTGATTTGCCGGATGGTGTAACAGGCATTGGTGAGAATGTATTTTATGGTTGCAGTGATTTGGGAACGATCGTCCTGCCGTCTTCCGTGACAAGCATTGGCGAGAACGCGTTTTCCGGTTGCGGCAGCCTGATGCAGATTGAACTACCGGACAGTGTAACAAGCATTGGCAAGAGTGCGTTTTATGGTTGTAGTGGACTGAGAAAGATCATGCTTCCGGATTCCTTGAGCATAATTGACGAGAGGGTATTTTCTGGCTGCAGCAGCATACGGGATATTGACATACCGGACTCTGTTACGAGAATCGGCGGTAACGCGTTTGAGAATTGTTACAATTTAACAGAAATTACACTGCCGGATTCCATAATGAGCATCGGTGAAAGAGCATTTTATGGCTGTAGTGGTCTGCTGAAAATCACGATACCGGACTCTGTTATGAGTATCGGTGATAAGACATTTTATGGCTGCAGCAGTCTGAGAAAAATTACGATATCTGATGGAATAATGGGTATCGGTGATTTTGCGTTTTATGGCTGTAGCAGTCTGACAGAGATTACGATACCGGACTCTGTTACGAGGATCGGCGTAGGTGCGTTTTGGAATTGCAGCAGTCTAACGGAAATTACGTTGCCGGATTCCATAAACAATATCAGTAATAGCATATTTTTAGGCTGCAGTGGTCTAACGGAGATCACGATACCGGATAACGTAACAGGCATCGGTGATAGGGCATTTTATGGTTGCAACGGTTTAACGGAAATCACAATACCGGATAGCGTAACAAGCATTGGCGATGGCACATTTTATAATTGCAGCGGTCTGATAGAAATCACAATACCGGATAGTGTAACAAGCATTGGCGAGAGCGCATTTTATAGCTGCAGTAGTCTGACGGAAATTACAATACCGGATAGCGTAACAAGCATTGGTAAGAGCACATTTTATGGCTGCAGTAGTCTGACGGAAATTACGCTGCCGGATACTATAATAAGAATCGGCACTGGTGCATTTTCTGGCTGCAGCGATATGACCATTTATTATAGTGGCAATGCACTTGATTCTTATATTGATGACAATAGCAGCGATTGGAGTGCGCAGAATATTGTCTGGATAAGGAAGTAGGAAAGAATCATCGATTGTAAAGCGGAAGCTAATGGGATATTTGGGGAAGAAGATAAAAGAGGCGCAGGATGAAAAATAATAAAGTTATTACAATGGTCACAATCATAGCGGTGATAGTTATAGCGGCGGTTTTCTTTGGCGTGAATTATTTGATAGACACTTATGTGAATCAGCAGAGAGCGACCCAGTCGGGCAATCAGGTATCCGTCTCCGGAAAGGCAGCCGCAGGACAGGCGGTCAGTCCGGCATACGGTCTGATCATGGTGACGATGGACTCACCGGAAGAAAGCGGTGTATGCGGTGAAACTTTGGAATGGTATTATAAGGATGAAGTTCTTGTCATCACCGGTACGGGAGAAATGGATGAATACATATCTACCGCGGGCAATGCGCCGTGGTATAGTTTAAAGAGTCGGATAGAATTAGTGATTCTTGATGAAGGAGTAACAAGCATTGGCGGCGCGGCGTTTCAGGATTGTGTAAATATGACGGAGATCGTTCTGTCGTCTTCTCTGGTATACATAGGCGAGAGCGCATTTTCCGGTTGCAGCGGACTGGTGCAGATTGAACTGCCGGTTGGAGTAATCGGTATTGAAGAAAGTGCATTTAAGGGTTGTAGCGGTTTACGGAATATTGTGCTTTCGGACGGTATAACAAGTATTGCGAACAGGGCATTTAGTGGCTGCAGCGGATTAAAGAAGATCGATCTGCCGGATTCCATTACAATGATAGGAGAATTTGCGTTTTCTGGTTGCAGCAGTCTGACGGAGATCATGATACCGGACGGCGTAACAAGTATTAGAAGAGGGATGTTTTCCAACTGTAGTGGTTTATGTGATATTGTGATCCCGGATGGCGTAATGGGCATAAGCAAAAGTGCGTTTGAGAATTGCAAAGGTTTAACAGAGGTCACGCTGCCAGATTCTATCATCAGCATCGGTAATAGTGCATTTTATAATTGTTGCGCATTGACGGAAATCAGGATACCGGACAGCGTAACGTGCATTGGCGAGGATGCATTTCGTAATTGTAAGAGTTTGACGGAAATTACGATACCGGATAGTGTAACGAGCATTGGTAAACATGCATTTGCCTGTTGCAGCAGTTTAGCAAAAATCACGCTGCCGGATAGCGTAACAAGCATTGTCGAGGGTGCATTTTCCGGATGCAGTGGACTGACGGAAATCACGCTGCCGGATAGCGTAACAAGCATTGGCGAAGTATAAAATACCGGAGGGACGCGTCAGAGGGCTTTCTCGGGGGCGGTGTGCGTG
>JAIDPF010000050.1 GCA_029062895.1 Lachnospiraceae bacterium | reverse complement strand
TACAGCGCTAGGGGTGCTCATCAGGCTGAGAAGCATTTATGCTAACCCTCATTACTTGAACCGGATAATACCGGCGGAAGGAAGCGATCTCGATTTTCTGTTTTTTCAGATATGAACATCGTGAACGTTTTTTCCCTCCCGGCGTAACAACCAAGGAGGTTTTTTTATGCTGAACAATCCGTTTTTTTTCCTAAAGGACGATGAATTTGTCCTAACAACTGCAGGTATTACTGTAACCATCATCATGATCCTGATCCTGCTTGCTGCCTCTATCCTGATCGGCGCCAGATTATCCAAGAAAACGCCAGAACGCAAAAACAGTGCACTTGCAAGAAATACCCGGCAGCTGGTTTTCTCTTCTGCCGCTATGGCGCTGGGGGTCATCACCTCAGAGGTCATTCCTACCCTGAGTCTGCCCATGGGTGGTTCCATCACACTCTTCTCCATGCTGTTCATCACCCTGATCGGCTACTGGTATGGTCTTGGAGCAGGTCTTACCGCCGCTCTGGCTTACGGACTGCTTCAATTTGTCTTAGATCCCAAGTTTTTATCCTTTGGCCAGCTTCTATTAGACTATATTCTGGCATTTGGCGCACTAGGTCTTTCCGGTATATTTTCCAACAAAAAGCACGGTCTGATTCTTGGTTATCTTACAGGCGTTATCGGCAGATACATCTTTGCATGCATTGCTGGAGTTGTGATCTGGGGTATCTACGCGCCGGAAGGAATGTCTCCCGTGGTCTATTCCCTGACCTATCAGGCCAGTTATATTCTCCCGGAGACGATCCTTACCCTGATCATTCTGGCTCTCCCTCCGGTTAAGAAGGCCTTGGATGCCATCAAACGCATGACTATGTAACAAACAAAGTCCGAGACATCCGCCTCGGACTTTGTCTACAGTCTGCTGATATCTGATTCTTCTTTAGTGAATCACAAATTACAGCAGCCAATAGTTGTATCTATAATCTCTGCAAAAAATAATACTAAATATTCGACAACTTAGTATATTTTCTGAAAATGGCATCTAACTTTTCTACCATTATTTCAGCATTAGCTTCCTTAATTTTTGCGTATATTTCCAAGATTCTCTTTTTGTCTTTTTTGTCTATAATTCGCAAATCGACAATATCCGCATTTGTCAGATCATCTGGTTCAAATTTTGTTAATCCATTTCCATATTCTCTTCTTGAAAGATAAAGCAACTCTTGCGCCAATGGCGTTAATAAATAACAAAACATAATGTTTGAGAAATCCTCATCATCATTTGTCAAATATAGACCGTGAAAATTTGTGAGGTTTTTAATTCCAGCTTCGTTTCTAATTACTTTTATTCTGTTTCTATTGAACACACAAACCAAAATTGGAGCTGGTTTTTTTGCTTCTAACAAATACCAGGGATTCTTATGGCTTGTAAGATAGGCTTTATCTGCACCAAGTGACTCACCATATTCAATATATGAAAAGTCATTTTCACCAGCAGCCTTTGTACCATCAAACAAATAAACTTTTTTGTCAGCCTCAACAAGTCGCTGAAATGAGTCGTTTGTAAACACTACATCTTTTACATCTGGCGCCTTAGTCAAACATGGCAAACAAACCGAATCGCTTAATTTTCGTTCCTCAATGATCGTTTTGTTTATCACAAAAAAATTATTTGCACCTGTAGCAATCCCTCTGGAAACTTTTCCAAAAACAGACATCTTGGTAATATTGTTATATTCTATTTTCTTAGAGGAAAAATCAAAGTATTTTAGCCATTTTTCTTCTGGAAGAAGTTCAGAATAATCATACTCATTAGTATTCTTAAAAATTCTTGAATTCAGTTCATCAATATCATCAATATTAATAAAACTGACTTTAGAAGCTTGGTTATTTTCAAGCACTATGATGCATGATGTTGTGATTGCCTCATCGAAAAGACTCAATTTATTACTAAATTTGTATATAGTTCTCAACATTCTTGAATCTAATAGATATTTTTTTATTACAGTTCCATATCCCGTATTTATAAATTCATACGGAATAATATAGCAACAACGTCCATTTTTCTTTAATTCGTTGATGCTTTTTATAAGAAAATATGTACAAAGATTTGAGTATCCACTCATAGATACACTATACAATCTATTAAAGTCTGCGATTAGTTTTTCTCTATTTGGGATCTCTTGAAATTTATTATACGGCGGATTACAAATTATTGCATCAAAAGGTTCATCGAAGAATGTTGTCAGATAATCCTTTTTATAGAGTTTATAAGGATATTTATTTTCTCTTTGAAATCCATCTATCATTTCAGGATCAATTTCGCAAGCTTCAATTTCTAGTTTATTGTTATGTGAATATGCTATCTTTGGAAACACTCCCATTCCCACCGCTGGGTCAAGTATTCTTTTTGTATTTTTTGTAAGTACCAAATCCACCATGAATTCAGCTATTATTGAGTTTGTAAAAAATTGTCCAAGTTCTTTCTTTTTTGTTTTCATAACCTTTACACTAAACTTATTCCTAACAATTTTTCAAATTCCTCTTTATTTATTATCGAAATGCTGTCCTTAAACTTGACATAATACAATAGTCTTCCTCTGTTAAGTTCTTTCATTTCACTATAATGTTCTGGCAGATAAATCTTATCCAAAACATTACTTTCATTGGCAGCATTTATTTTTATTGTTGTTTTTCCCTGATTCTTTATATCTGATTCAATGAAGTAATCTTTTCCTTCTAATGCCGGATTTCCAATCAAAGTGAGTATCTTTTCAAATGATATTCCATACGCTTTGTCAAAAAACACTTGTATATAATAGTGCGGTACATTGTATTTTTGTATCCAGGTATAAACAACTTTCAAATCTTCGACTTTTGGTGTTATGTTTAAAGATGTTCTTTTTGATATTTCGTTTATACTTGATTTAAGTTTTTTCAGTTCGTCTGACAAATCTTTCAACTCTTTAGAACTTCGCCATGATGGCACTCTAAAGGATATTACATGAATATTATCCAGAGAAATGGATTGAACAATGTTGAACAAAGCCGGATCTTTTAACAGAAGAAGTTCTTCATAGTTGTTAAGGATGATACTTCTCGATTTCATTGCGGAATCTATTGCTGCCTCAACCTTTTTATTCATGTAATTTTCATATTTATCAATCAAAAATGCACTGGATCTCACTTCAATAGCACACTTAGCTTTCGGAACGAGTGCATCTAGAACATCATTCGAAAAACATGATATATCGTCTGTTTCATAGGGGAAATCTGCTTTATCAAAAATAAGAATATCTGGTCTCTTTCCAATTGTATCTAATTCCTTTTGGTACTCTTCAAAAAACTCTTTAAAGTCATCATCGCCAGCATTTATATCATCATTCCTTCCATAATGAACAGCAATCATTTTGCTGGAATTATTATTAATTCCAGCTAGCAAAGTATTCTCAGCCCAACCGCCTTGTTCTTTATTGGTCAAGAATTCACTAGAAACCTGAGTAGGCATACTTCCGTGAATTCTCTCGGAATCAAAGTTGACCAAACTAGTATCAATATTTTTGGTTAACTCTTTAATTATCTCATTGTATTTCATAACTAATCTCTCAAAATTATTATATAATTTTCTATAAATATGTAATGCATAATACTCAATCCTGCGTTGTCATTTTCTTTACATCAATACTACCATCTCAACATGCCCCGTATTAGGAAATATATTATCTTGCCCTCTTTTTCATATAATCACTAATGATCCGTACCAGTTCCTTATCCAGCTTTCCATTCTTTGCCATGGAATCCAGAATCTCCAACGCCTTATGCAATGGCATTGTGCCCTTATAAGGACGATCTTCGGAAGTCAGGGAATCATAGATATCTATGATCGTAAGGATCCTAGTCAAAATACTCAGTTCATCCCCTTTTTTGTGATTTGGATAGCCGGAACCATCCAGATACTCATGATGCGAGGACGCAATTTCCTGCACTTTGTCATATTTTTCATTAAACCGGATCTTATCCAGCATTTTATCCGTAAACACAACATGCTGCTGTACGATCTCCCGTTCCTCATCCGTCAAGGTGCCTCTGGTAATCGAAAGGGCTTTCAACTCCTGCTCATCCAGATAAGGGATCTTTGTTCCATCCTTCATCACATAGGTACGCGAAGCCATATCCTTGATCCTTCGAAGTTCGCTCTCCGTGACCCGTTCCCTGATATTCATACCCGGAATCTCTGCCCGGAAATTACTCAACCGCAGATCCTCCATCGCCCACTCCGCATTATCCATCCTGCCTTCCAGCATATCGATCTTCATCATCAGGCTGATTTTTTCCAACTTGTTCAATAATCCCTCAAGCCGGTCACCCAGTCTGGTTGATTTATTCAACACCTCACGTGGTGTGATCATCTTACCGATATCGTGAAGCATAGCAGCCATGTATAGCTGTTCGCTTTCATTCTTGTCAATATACTTATCATATTCCCCACGTGTATGAAGTGCATTGATATGATCCACGATCTCCCTGCAATATGCAGCCACATGCACCGTGTGATTGGCATTATAGGGGGTTCTGGCGTCAATCGCCGTTGTCAGGGAAGCCACAAAAGAAAACAGCAGTTCCTCCAAATCCTGAATCAGCATCATATTGGTCAGCGCCATCGCCATCTGTGCCGTCAGAGAATTGACCATCTTCACATGCGGTTCGGAAAACGGAATCACGCTGCCATCATCTTCCGTACAATTGGTCAGCTGCATAACGCCGATAACGCTCTTACCCGGCTCAAAGATCGGAACAGTCAATAGGGATTTTGTTCTGTAATTATGTACTACGTCAAATTCTTTAATGGATAATATCTCAAATTCTTTCTCATGATAAATATCCGGTATATTCAGATTGACCTGATGGGACGCCGTATAGGCCAGTAGATTATGGGACTTGATATCAATCGCGACGTCATCCGTCGGTTCACCGCCACGCCCCCGATACAACCCAAGGGAACGGTTGATAGACGTAAGCTGACGAAGCCTTCCTCCGTCCTCAATATAAAGACTGCCGCCATCCGCATTGGTAAACTTCATGCAGCCATCCAAAATCAGGTCAAACAACTTAAAATAATATCTTTCTGTGGATAACGAATAACCTAATTCCAATATATCATTAATATCATCCGTAATCTTCAACATGCTAAAGAGATACCTTTCTATACATAACCCCGCAGTGCTCTCGCTCGATTCCGCTTTGCTCCTTCTCGCTCGCGGGCTTCGCCCTATGCTCACTCATGAAATCATATTCCGCCCGGAAGCAAGCTTCCGGCGGCAGATGATTTCATTCGTTCGCGCACTGCTCATTGCTTTCGCGTACATTATAACAAATAAAAACACTTTTGGCTATCGTTTTTTGTGCTTTCCGGACGCATTCTCCTACATCGCTTCTTTCTCTTTAGACCTTCAGGGAAGTTTCCAATGCAAAAGAATAAATCAGCCTTTCCTTCACCGGTTTTCGTGTGATCTGCTCCAGCGCACGGGCATACAGTTCCATCTGGATATGATACCTCGATCTCAGTTCCTCCGGTTCCGCTACCCTGTCTGTCTTATAATCTAACAGCACCAGTCCGTCCTCTTCCTCAAAATAGACATCGATCACCCCCTGCACCAGAACCGTCTCCTCCTGCGGAAATTCCTCTTTTAGCTCCTTTGCAGGAATCCCTATGAAAAAAGATTTTTCCTTACATAATTTCCCTTCCCTGTCAGCCTTGACCATCCGTCCGGCAAGATCGGAGGCAAGAAAACGCGCGCACTTTCTGACGTTAATCAGCTCTGCCGCTTCTTTTGTCAGCTTGCCGGACGCAATATTTTTTTCCATGATCAGTTTGACCTGACCTTCCAACACTTTCTGATCCATTTTTCCCTCTCTCTGCCTGAGACCTTCCGATAAGGCTCCCGCCTCTTCAAAAATATTCCACAATTCCTTGTATTCTATCAGCTCCATGATCCTGTGAACTGCCGTTCCTCGCTTACTTCCCAGAGAGGCTTCCTCCTCTCCCCGTATAAACTTTGGCACATAAGCCTCTTTCTGCTGCGTATCAAACATCTGATAGGCTTCCGTGTCCTCATAAGCCGCCTTTTTTAATTCCGATACCGTAGTCTTTGTATACAATCCCGCCAGTTCCGGATATGGATAGGTCATAGAAAAGCGCTCCTCCAAAACCTTCTCCCAGGAAGGATCCGACTGTATTCCGATATCCTTCAACGCTTCCTTTGACAGCGCAGTTACAAGGTCGTCTTTCTCTGTATGCGCTATCATCTCTTCTATTTTACTGCCTAAGATATATTTTTCTCCCTTTCCGCTTCCTAGATAAGCCGCCAATAAAAAGTCCAGATAGGTTGAATACTGCAGGATATTATCATAATCCGCTGATCCGCCCTTTCTCCACTTTTCCACCGTCTTCTCAAAATCGTTGACACTTCCGGTCATGATCAGCTTTTCCTTCGCCCGCGTCATAGCGACGTACAGAATCCTCATTTCCTCTGAAATTGCATCCGTCAGGATCTTATCAGCAATCGCTTTTTTCAATATCGTGGGTCTCCTGACGCGAAGCAGGGGATCAATATGATCCAGTCCAATACCGTATTCCGACTCCAGCAACACAGGCTTTGAGACATCTCTCCGATTGATCTTCTTTCCCAATCCGCACAAAAAGCATACGGGGAACTCCAATCCCTTGCTCTTATGGATGGTCATGATCCTGACCACATCCGCATGCTCATCCAATATGCCCGCTTCCCCATAGTCCACCTCCTGCGCCTTTAGCTGGCTGATATAACGGACAAAATGAAACAATCCGTGATAGCTCGTCGCTTCAAAATCAGAGGCCCGTTCCAAAAGCATCATCAGATTGGCGCGTCGCTGCGTCCCTCCCGGAAGCGCTGTGACATAGTCCAGATAACCGGTCTTTTCATAGAGTTCCTCCAGAAGTTCCCTGATGCCGGTATATTTTGCCTTCCTGCGGTACTTCGCAATCATATCAAGCAGAGCGGCGGTCTTCGCCTCCACTGGCTTTGCTGCGGTATCTTCCCCATAGCTGCATACATCATCATACAGGCATCTGTCCCCGTCCTTCCGATTTCTTCCCGACTTGATCTCTGCCGCTTCCTCCTCCGTAAAACCGCCGATATAAGAAGTCATCATGCCATACAACGGAATATCCTGCCGGGGATTGTCCAGTACCTGAAGGACACTCATGATCGTCCTCACTTCCAATGTCGAAAAATATCCTGTTTTCGTTGTGGAATAAACCGGGATCCCCTGCTTTTCAAAAACCTTGCGCAGCGCCTCTTCCTGATCGTCCATGGCACGCAGCAGGATCACAATATCCGCGTAAGACACCGCTCTGACAGTTTTGTTTTTGGAATCATAGATCTGAAAATGCTGCTTCATCATATCCTGTATCCTGTCGGCAATATAATATGCCTCCAGCTCTTTTGCATTCCCTGCGTCTATGGCGTCATCATATTCCTTTGGCTTCTCGATCAGGACAAGCTCCGTATTCTGACTTTGTCCTTCGACCGCCGGATATTCCGCTCCGGAATACAGTCTTGCCCGCTCGTCATAAGACACGCCCGCGCTTTTTCCGGTCATGATCTTTTCAAAGACATCATTAACGCTTTCCAATACTTCCCTGCGGCTTCTGAAATTACGGTTCAGATCGATACGAATGTCGCTCGCAGCCTCTTCCTTGAAAAGCGCATATTTCTTCATAAAGATCTCCGGTCTGGCCAGACGGAAACGGTAGATACTCTGTTTCACATCGCCCACCATAAAATAATTATCCTCTCTGGCAACCGTCTTTAAGAGATACTCCTGCACATAATTGCTATCCTGATATTCATCCACCATTACACATTCAAAGTAATCCTGATATTCCTTCGCCGCTCTTGTGGGAATCAGCGTTCCCTCCTCTGATTTTTGCAGAAGAACTTCAAGCGCAAGATGCTCCATATCAGAAAAATCCACAACATTTCTCTCCCGCTTATGACGTCCAAAACGCTCTATAAAATCTTCCGCAAGACGTATCAGAGCTCCTGCTGCCGTCTGAGCCCCTTTCTGTGCGGCAAGGATATGTTCCGACGTATCATAATAACAACCGGACAGCCGCTCCAAAATCTTCTTTACACTTTCCCGACAGGCTTTCACCCTGTCGCAGAGTTCCTTATCATCTGTTTTCTTTGCCCTTCCAAATCCCGGAATCTCCGCTCCATGCAGAAGCTTATATCTGCGGTCAAATGCTTGATTCTCCTTCAATTCCGTCAGCAGCGACTTCTGCGCTTCCATCGCCGGCAGATATGCCAACGGACCATCCGATTCCCGGCAGAGTCCCTCCGCTTCCTCTGTAATCATAAGTCCCTGTTCTATCAACCGTTCATTTTCCGCCAGCCAATCCTTCCACCATTCTTTCTGCTCCAGTTCCTCAAAGGTCTCCGCAGCATAACTCTTTGCCGCATTCTCCAGCCAGTCCAGCGGATATGGATGGCTCATGGCATAATCATAAAGTGAGAGTGTGATTTCCTCTAAAAGCTCGTCCTTTCCATTCTCCCCATAACATTCTGCCAGCAGAAAGAAATCCTGATTCTCTTTATCCTGATACCGCTCCTCCAGCAGCTCGTCCATCGTATCCTTCATCAGAAGCTTCCGCTCTCCTTGTTCCATCACCCGAAAAGCAGGATCCAGCCCGATATCCCCAAAGTTATTCCGAAGCAGATAGAGACAGAAACTGTCTATGGTAGTGATCTGGGCATTATAAAGCAGCGCCATCTGCCGCAGCAGATTACCGTCCTCCGGCGTCTGCTCCAGTCTTTCATTGATGGCTTTGCCGATCCTTTCCCGCATCTCTGCAGCGGAAGCTTTGGTAAACGTCACCACAAGCATCCGGTCAATGTCAACCGGATGTTCCCTGTCCGTAATCAGGGAGATGATCCGTTCCGTCAGCACTGCCGTCTTGCCGCTTCCCGCCGCCGCTGAGACCAGAAGGTTGGCATTTCTGGTCTGAATGGCTCTCTGTTGTTCTTCTGTATAGGTAACACCGGCCATGTTTTTTTCCTTTCTGTCACTTCCGCGAATCTTTCAGTTCCTCCACTATCTTCTCCATTGCCTCCGTCTCGCTCATATCCATATCCTGACTTTCAAATCCGGGCAGCCGACTATCAAAGCAGCATACTTCCCGATAGGAACAATAACTACAGGCAGTATCACCGCACGGACGGGCATTCCGCTCTCCTTGCAATATCTCGCTTCCGATCCTGCGGATCATATGATCCGCATAATCGCCAAGCAGCTTTAGGGTATCCTTCGGGATGACCTGAGACGCTGCCGTATAGCTGCCGTCCTTTTTCTTTTCCAGCCGGATGACATCGGAAACATCCATATATGTCCGATCCAGCCCTTTAATAACCTCTTCATCCTCTACAAAATAACCTGACACACGCAGTTTTTCATGCATCCAACGCTCCCATTCCTCCTGTGATACATTGGCATTTTCCTGCGCCATGATTGGATCTGTCACCGGATAATAAAATAATGCTGCCGGAATGACCTGCCTGCCCGGATTCTTTTGCTTTACACGCTCTACCGCCTGTTCCAGATATACGGCAAGCTGCAACTGCAGTCCGTAATACAACTGGACAAGATCTATCTTTTTATCCCTTGATTTATAATCGATTACCTTCACGTAAAGCATATTGTCCTTTTCAAAGACATCATAACGGTCGATCTTTCCGGTAAGCATCAGCTTTTCCTCATCGGTCAATCCCAGCTTCATCCGGTCTACAGATACCTCCTTACGAAAGCTGTACTCCAGCTCCTGTGGCACAAAACTTCCTTTTTTTAACTGATATTGAAGATTCTGTACCGTGCGAAGCAGAATCCTGCGAATCTGCGTCAGCCGGTAAGCAGTCCTTTCGTCCTGATAGATCACACTCTCTCCATAGGCCACGGCAATATTATTTAAAATGTTGTCGAGGATCTCCTCCGCCTGTTCCTTTGTAAAATCCGTCCATGACAGACCCTGATCTTTCAACTGAAGACCAAACTGTTCCAGAGCCTGATGAAAAAAGTTTCCCATATCCATATTTCCAAAAGAATAATCTTCCCGCTCCTTGAGCTGCATACCATACTGCAGAAAATGGGCGTAAGCGCAGCGGGCATATGCTTCCATCCTGCTGATACTGTTCTCCAGCACGACGCCATACAAAGCCCTGACCACCCCACGGTCAAGCTTTTCCGGGGTATAACGGTAAAACGCCGCGTCCCTGATCATGGAAAGCGTGACCGCATCCCGCTTTTCATACTCCTTATATAACGCCGCGAACATCGGCAGCATTTCTCTCCGAAGCGTCTGTCCGGCATACTCCCGGAAAAGCTGCGCGAAATGTTCCCTACTGTCCTTCAACGCCACAATCTCATCCATAACCGACGGCATAACAACACCAGATCCCCTGCCGCCCTCCGACGGTCTGATATCCGGCTGCCCATCAGCACCAGACGCTTCAAGCTTCGGAAACATCTTACTGATCATTCCCACCAGATAAGACGGTCTGAGGGACTTTCCCTCTGCATCCACCTGCGCATAGGATATCCACAGCTGCTCTGAGGGCTTTGTCATATTCATGTACAGATACAGCCTTTGGGTATACATCTTCTGCCTTGGCGTAGGACTGAGTTCATATCCCGCTTCTGCAATCGTCTCCCGATCCATATCGGAGATCATACCACCACCCGTATTATGTTTTGGTATGATTCCTTCATTTACACCCACAAAAAAGAGCGCTTTCACCTGTTTCAGTCTGGTTCGTTCGATATCCCCCATCACCACACGGTCCGTATCCTGTGGCAGGATCCCCACTTGAAGTTCCAAAATACCCGCCTCCAGGATCTCGATAAACTCCTCTAATGACAATTCCTCACCTTCCAACAAAGAAGACATCTGCTCCAAAAGCTGCATCAGATATCCATAGATCTGATCGTATTCTCCCGCTCTGGCAAAATCCTCCTGATCTTTAAAATACCTGACATACTCCTGCAGCTTGTCATAAATATTATGATCCGCAATAAAATGGTAAAGGGTCTTTACCATTTCTTCCGCCAGGCCCCCTTTTTTCAACGGCAATAAAGGTCTCAGCAGCTCCATCAACGCCTCCCTTGTCTGATTGATCTGCTGCAGTGGGTCTTGTGTCTGTGGTTGGTCCTGCGTCTGCTGTAGATCCTGTGTCTGTGGTGGTTCTTGTGTCTGCCGCCTCATGTATGCCGGGCAGCGCACGAACGCCCGGCTCCATGTTTTCTCTCCACGGATCTTCAACGCCAGCATATAATTTTCCAGCCTGTCGATCTCCTCCTCCGAAAGTCCAGTAAATCCGCATTTCAAAAAATGCACCACACTTTCATAGGAGAAATTATTACGGATCACCCTGAGACCGCTTTTCACATACTCCGTAAAAGGATTTAATCCCAATTTTCTGTTATTGTCCAAAAAGATCGGAACATCGTACCGTTCTGACATTTCTGCCGCGTATGAGGCATAACGCTCCAAATCCCCTGTGACAATGGCAATATCCCTATACGCATATTTTTTTTCCTGGATCAGCCGGCGAATCCTGACAAAAGTCTTCCTAAGTTCTTCCCTTGGCGATATTGCGGAATAAATATGTATCCCATCCGCCTGTCCCTGATAGATCCCCGCTCCTGCCCGGAACAGATGCTGTTCCAGATGCGCCAGCGCTGGCTGCGTCCGGTAACGGATCACCGGAGAACCCTTTAACAGAACATCCTCTCCCCTTGGCACATCCATCTCCTTCGCCAGTCTGATCATCGTAAAAATCGTTTTTTTACTCAAGGCAAAGAGTGTGGAATCCTGCCCGGGTTGCTTTAGCTGCCCGGGTTGCTTTAGCTGCCCTAATTCCTCCTCAGGCAGCGTGACCGTCAGGATCACTTCCTCGCACAATGTTAAAAGCCTGCTGATGACATGGTTCTGCACCGGTGTAAATCCGGTAAATCCATCCAAAGCCACGATACTTCCCCTGATCAATTCTGATTTTTCCAGTAACCCGGCCAAAAGATCCATCGTCTCTTCCGTGGTGATATACTTTTCTCCCAGATACTTCAAAAAGCTTTCATAAAGCCTGTTGATGTCCTGAAGCTTTCCCTTGAGCACAGGCTTATCCTTTACCGTCGCGCAGAGTTTGTCCACCTTTTCCACATCCAGACCATACTGCATAAACTCGGAAATAACAGATTTCACCTCATGAACATAGCCGGTCTTTTTCAGATATCTTCCGATCGTCGGAAGCTCATCCGCCATTTCGGATGCCAGCTTTCTCAGAATCAGATTTTTTCCGGTGTCATCCAGCGTCAGACGTTCCGGCTGCCCCACTTCCTCAAAGATATAATGCGCCAACCTTCCAAAACTGAAGATCTCTATATTCATAAATCCATGCAGCGGATGACGTTCTATCATCTCCTTCTGCGTCTGCATGGTATATTGATCAGGAACCAATACAAAAAAATGCCTCTCCGGCTCTTTCGTGGAACGCTCTATAATATCTTCCTGCAGGCGGCTGCTCTTTCCCGCGCCTGAACTGCCGATATAAAATCTTAATGACACGTTCTTTCCTCCAAATGTATAATATAAATTATATAATGAAAGCGCCACGCAATGGTGACGCTTAACGGCGTAAATTCAGCATTTCTTTAATGGATTGCCTTGATACGGATCTGATTAAAAATCTTCTCTGCTTCGGGATAACGATACATCTTTCCAAGCTCTGCCAATGCCCGCAGAATCTTCTGTGAGTCAACATACGGCATGGAATATCCACGATCTTTACAATACATCCTCATCTGCTGATTCAAAACCTTTTCAATATATCCGATCCTTTTTTTGATCTTCAACGCATCCAGATGAAGGATATCCACCAACTTCTCCATCGGAAGATTGTCAAAATAAAATGCCAGCGCTGTCTGCCTGTGAATCTCAGGAAGATTACAGATATAATTCTCAAGTGTGCGGATATATTCTAAATCATCGATCTCATTGCCCGGAAGATATGCATCTGCTCCAATCGGGATCTCATACGCACCCGCCTCTTCTGCCGCAAGCATATCCTGCCTGTTCGCTGCCAGCCAGTCCGCAGTGAATTGGGATACCGTTTCATTCATCCATGACGCAAACTCATTAGCATCATCCAACAGGAACGCATTCTGAACAAAATAAATATACAGTTTTTCCAGCAGGGCGTCTGTCTGCTGGTCGTCGCAGACAATAAAATGCATCTGATAATACATATCATCTATAGACATCTCATAGATTCTCCAGAAATCATCCGAATGTCCCTGCATAAAATATCTTGCCGATTTCACCAATTCATAAGTTGTATTCAATAAACTACCCCCTATTATTGAAACTTATATTATTATTGTATCAATAACAGGGGGGAACTGCAAGTGATTTATTTATTTTTCATAAATATTCTGATCCTTTTATAAAAGCTCCTTCAACAGTTTATTGACCGTCCCGGGATCGGCTTTTCCTTTCATTATTTTCATGGTCTGTCCTACCAGAAAACCGATGGCCTTTTCTTTCCCTGCCCGATAATCCGCTACTGACTGCGGATTGGCAGCAATAACCTCCTCCACCGTCTTACGGAGCGCTCCCTCGTCGCTTACCTGCTTTAAGCCATGTTCCTCTACATACCTTTCCGGATCTATATCATCCGCAAACATTACTTCAAAAATCTCTTTTGCGGTGGTCTGATTGATGACTTTCTGATCCACGATCTGAATCAGTTTTGCCAGATGCTCCGGAGCAAAGCGAATCTGATCCGCATCCATATTGTTTTCCTTCAAGAGACGCATCGTCTCCACCATCAGCCAATTGGACACCTTCTTGGGCTGCCCACAGAGCGCCGTCGCTTCCTCAAAAATATCCGCCATCCGCTTCGTTCCGGTAATGATCTCAATATCGTATTCCGGGATCCCATATTCTCTTTTATAACGCTCTATCTTCTCCGGTCTGAATTCCGGCTGCTTTGCCCGAAGCTCGTCAAGCCACTCTTCGGAAATCTCCACAGGGATCAAGTCCGGATCCGGAAAATACCGGTAATCCTGCGCATCCTCCTTACTTCGCATAGCATAGGATTCCATCTTCACATCATCCCAGCGTCTTGTCTCCTGCACCACCTTTTCTCCCGCCTCCAAAAGATCGATCTGGCGGTTCTTCTCTCCTTCAATGGCATGGGTGATCGAGGTAAAGGAATTCAGATTCTTCATCTCTGTTCTGGTACCAAACTGCTTAGAACCGACCTCGCGCACGGAAAGGTTCACATCCGCACGCATGGAGCCCTCCTGTAGTTTGCAATCGGACGCGCCAAGATACTGGATAATCATACGCAGCTTTTCCAGATATGCAATAACCTCATCCGCGCTACGCATATCCGGCTCAGACACAATCTCAATCAGCGGAACTCCGGAACGATTATAATCTACAAGACTGCAGTCGCCCCACTCATCATGAATCAGTTTGCCCGCGTCCTCCTCCATATGGATCTCGTGAATGCCAACTTTCTTTGTGACAACATTCTGATCCGCATCCTTTGTCTCAATCTCCACATAGCCATTACGACAAATCGGCAGATAGAGCTGTGATATCTGATAGTTCTGCGGATTATCCGGATAAAAATAGTTTTTCCGATCAAATTTACAATGTCTTGTAATATCACAATTTGTCGCCAGTCCCACCGCAGCCGCATATTCCACCACCTGTTTATTAAGCACAGGAAGGGAACCCGGCATACCGGTACAAACCGGACAGGTATGGGTATTCGGCTCACCGCCAAACCGGGTCGAACAACCGCAGAAGATCTTTGTCTTTGTTGCAAGTTCCACATGAACTTCCAGACCTATGACAGTTTCATATTCTTTCACCATAATCAATCATCATACCTTTCCGTAACCCGCGGATCTTAATGCACTTTAGTGCTATGCCGCGGGTACAATATTTGCAATTGAAAAATCAATTATTACTTAATTTTTATCCCGTATCTTTTCATATGTGTAAGCCGCCTGAATCAGCACACTTTCATTGAAGCAGTCCGCAATCATCTGCATACCGATGGGCAGTCCTTTGGAATCCATGCCACAGGGTACGCTGATTCCCGGAAGTCCCGCAAGATTGACCGATATCGTATAGATATCACCAAGATACATCTTGAGTGGATCGGAAAGGCTGGCGCCCAGCATGGGAGCTGTCGTCGGGGCAACAGGTCCCAGAATAATGTCATATTTTTCAAATGCCGCGTCAAACGCCTGTTTGATCAGTGCTTTTACTTTCAGCGCTTTCAGATAATACGCATCATAATAACCGGATGACAGAACAAAGGAACCAAGCATGATACGGCGCTTTACTTCCTCGCCAAAACCTTCGGAACGCGTCTTTTTATACATATTATGAAGTCCTTCGTATTCCGCAGTACGGTAACCATATTTGACACCGTCAAAACGCTCCAGATTGGAACTTGCCTCTGCATCGGCTATGGTATAATACGTCGGTATTGCATAATCCACAAGGCTTAAGTCAAATTCCTCTACAATGGCGCCGTGGGCTTTGAGATCTTCCGCCGCCTTTTTCACCGCTTCCGAAACCTCAGGATCCAGACCCTCGCCAAAATAATCTCTGGGAATGCCGATCCTGATCCCCTCCACATCCTCTATGAGCGCAGACGTAAAATTCGTATCATTACGCAGTATGGAAGTCGAATCCTTCTCATCCGCCTTTGCGATCGTCTCCAGAACAACTGCCGTATCCGTTACATCCTTACACAAGGGACCGATCTGATCCAGTGAGGATCCGTAAGCAATCAACCCATATCTCGACACTGTCCCATACGTAGGTTTTAAACCGACAACGCCGCAGAAAGCAGCCGGCTGCCGGATCGAACCTCCGGTATCGGAACCCAGCGCAAAGAAACATTCTTTCGCCGCAACTGCCGCTGCCGAGCCGCCGGAAGATCCTCCCGGCACATGTTCCGGATTCCACGGATTTTTCGTCGCACCGTACGCCGAAGTCTCTGTCGTGCTTCCCATTGCGAACTCGTCCATATTCGCCTTGCCGATGATCACGACACCGGCTTCCTGCAGATGTCTTACCGCCTCTGCCGTATAGGTGGGTACGAAGTTACCAAGGATCTTAGACGCACAGGTGGTCAGCATCCCCTCTGTCGTCATATTATCCTTAATTGCCACAGGAACGCCGGCTAATGGCCCTGTTAATTCCTTTGCGTCGATCTTTTTCTGAATCAGGTCAGCCTGTCTTAACGCGCCTTCCTTATCCCATGTAATATAGCAATGATATGTCCCTTCCGTCTGCTCTATCTGCTCTATGACAGCTTCTACAGCCTCTCTGACGGATACTTCTCCGGCCTGTATTTTTTTCCCAAGCTCTACTGCCGTACAATCCAATATACCCACAGCCATACCTCCTGAACACTATTTCTTTCTATCCTCTAGTCAAATGTCCTTGGAACAACGAATGTTCCATCCTTCTTCTCCGGTGCATTGGCAAGGATATTCTCCCTGTCATCCCCGTTTGTCACCACATCCTCACGAAATCTGTTGCATAACGGATGCACATGGCTCATGGGCTCCACACCTTCCGTATCCAGCTCTCCCAGTTGATCGATATAATCCAGCATCTCCTCAAGATCTTTTTTAGCCTGTTCCTTCTGCTCTGCGTTCAGTTCCAGCTTGGACAGGATGCCGACATATTCTATTGTTTCATCCGTAATTACATTTGCCATAGGGTTATCCCTCCTTGCCTCAATCTCTTATCTTAATATGCACTTCCCTCAGCTGCTGCTCCGTCACTTCATTCGGCGCGCCGCACATCAGATCCTGCGCCGTTCCACTCATGGGGAACGGAATAACTTCACGGATATTTTCTTCCTTACGAAGCAGCATGATCATACGATCCACTCCCGGCGCCATACCTGCGTGAGGCGGCGCACCGAACTGAAACGCATTGTACAATGCGCCGAATTTGCTCTTTAATACTTCCTCATCATATCCCGCAATTTCAAATGCCTTGACCATAACCTCCATATCGTGGTTACGGACCGCACCGGAGGAAAGCTCCACGCCGTTGCAGACGATATCGTACTGGTATGCCAGAATCTCCAGCGGATCCTTTTCCTGCAATGCTTTCAGCCCGCCCTGCGGCATAGAAAACGGATTGTGCGTAAATCCGATCTTCTTCTCTTCCTCATTATACTCATACATCGGAAAATCATTGATATAACAGAATCGGTAAGCATCTTTCTCAATCAGATCCAACTTCTCGCCAAGTTCTGTCCTGATCTGTCCTGCATACAGATTGGCTCTTTCCTCCTTATCTGCGATAAAGAAAATCGTATCTCCCACTTCCAACCCTGCCAATTCACGGAGCACTGCTTTCTTTTCCTCCGGAATAAATTTATCGATCGGTCCCTTATAGGAAAGATCTTCCATCACTTCCAGATAGCCTAAGCCGCCCATACCAATGGAATTGGCAAATTTTAATAATTTCTCATGAAAGCCCTTGGACATCTCGGCATGCACCTTGATCCCGCGGACTGTCCTGCCATGGAACATTTTAAATGTACATTCCTGAAAGAAATCCGTCAGATCGATGATACGCAAAGGATTACGCAGGTCCGGCTTATCCGTGCCAAACTCGATCATGGCCTGCTTATACGGGATTACCGGATAAGGCGCCTTTGTGATCTTAGCACCCTCGGGAGCAAATTTCTCAAATACTGCCGTCAGCACTTCCTCGCCCACTGCAAAGACGTCCTCCTGCGTAGCAAAACTCATTTCAAAATCCAGCTGGTAAAACTCTCCCGGAGAACGATCCGCTCTAGCGTCTTCATCACGGAAGCACGGCGCGATCTGGAAATATTTATCAAACCCGGATGCCATCAATAGCTGCTTATACTGCTGCGGCGCCTGTGGCAGCGCGTAAAATCTGCCTTTATATTTTCTGGAAGGCACAATATAATCTCTGGCACCCTCCGGAGAAGATGCGCAAAGGATTGGCGTCTGAATCTCCAAAAATCCCATCTGCGTCATCTTTTCACGCAGATACGAGATCACTTTGGACCGGAAGATCATTGTCTCCTTAACCTTCTGGTTACGAAGGTCCAGATAACGATATTTCAGGCGCAGGTCTTCCCTGATCTCTTTCGATGTCATAATCTCAAAAGGAAGCTGTTTATATACCTTGCCAAGCACATCGACTGACGCAGCTTCAATCTCTATTGTTCCGGAAGGGATCTTGGGATTGTAGGTATCCTCGGAACGCTGTTCTACCTTGCCCTGAATGGACACACAGTCCTCCTTGGTCAGACCATCCAACAGGGACGTATCACGAAGGACGATCTGTACCACGCCATACATATCTCGAAGATCGATAAAGGACACTCCGCCATGGTCGCGGATATTCTCTATCCATCCGGCTACCCGTATCGTCTTATCAATATCAGATTCCTTGATCTGATCCAATGTTACCTCTCTGTAAATTGTACTCATGTTTCTTCTCCCTTCCATCAAAGATCTTATAGCTTCCCAGCATAAAAAGCCCGGGACACAATATCATTGTATCCCGGGACGGATCATCATAATCCGCGGTACCACCCGCATTGAAATGAATGCTTCCCATCCGCATTCTATTTCCACTCAAAACACGTAACGTGTGCTGACGTACCATCCTAACGTATGCCCTCAAATGGTCTGCTCCGGAGCGTTCCCTATCCTGTTCCCGACCGACAGCGCTTTCAGTCTATGACGCTCAGTCTATGACGCCGCCTCCCTGATGCCTTCGCCAGGTAGAGTCTCCTTCTAAGCATTTCCTTATTCTTTTTCCAAAATTAGATCTGATCAACGTTATAGAACATCCACCGCCGGGCAACCTATAACACCAAATCTATTCAGATATTCACTATATCATTTATATAACAGAAACTCAAGATTTATTTTTCATTTTTTTCTTATTTTCATACATTCTCGCATCGGCAGTCTCAAACAACTCCGTCAGCGTCATCTCAGCGCAGCTTTCATCATAAACCGCGTAACCGCTTGCAATACTTAGTTCATATTCTCTGTTCTGCCTGCTATTATATATATGTAACTCCTCTAGCAAACGTCCGATCGCCTGCTCGCACCGCTCAGCGATCTGGTCGCCTGTTAAAAATACCGCAAATTCATCACCGCCGATACGATAGCAGTCACCTTTTTCCTGTGCAAATGCCTGTCTAATTGTCTCCGCTCCTTTTTTGATCATCTGGTCGCCTTCACTATGTCCCAGCGTATCATTGACCCATTTCAAATTATTAACGTCAAAGATAACAATCCCTATGCTGCCTTTTTCCTGCTTTCCCTTTTCCAATTCCTCCATTTTTTCCTGAAATGCCGTACGGTTACCGATCCCCGTCAAACCATCCATATAAGCAAGCTGGCTGACAAAATCCACATGGGCCCCCTTACGCACCGCTTCCACCGTCCTTTTCATACTGGAACCGCCAAAGCAGAGGATCCAGATCAGCAGTCCGAACCGAATAAACATGGCGTTATCGCCGCCGGTCTTTAAATAATAACGGAAAACATCAATCGCCGCCGTAACCGCAATGGAAATCAGACCGATCCCCCGGGCAATCTGATAAACCCGGTTCTCCTGTTCACCTAAAAACTTAAAAGAGTTTCTGATGCCGGCATAAAACAACATGACAGCCGCCAGTATCAAAATAATATGCGCCAGTATCAGCGTCTCATGATAATCCATGATCCCCAGAAAATGAAGCACCGTACACGCAATAAACTGCAGAGCGGAAAGAAAACAGATGCCCCTGATCAGCTTCTCAGGCTTCTGCTCAAAGGACGCATTCAGATAGAGCATCAGAGGGATCGTAAATAGCGGGATCAATCCACAGCTTAACAGCTGGATCATCCTGCTGTCGCCGAAAAACACCTGCAGAATGTTGGTTTCCGTAAAACACCATGCGCCGATCATAAACGCGAAAACGCCAAGATATAACAACTCGTGGTTCTTCTCTTTCTGTATGTTCACTGGAATATCCAAAACCATCAGTATGATTCCCATCAACATGATCAGTCCTGCCGTAATGGCAGCCAACGCCTTTTCCGCAACGATATCCAATATCTGCCCTGCCGCCATTCCAATCACCACATGATCGATACATGCCGTGGCGTTTTCATAGACGATCATAAACCTGATTTCTACCATTTTTTCCGCATCGTCCGGAAATAAGGGAATAAAGTTCCATCTGGTCCCCTGAGATTTCATGTAAACGATATTGTCCTCATGGTAGGGTTCATACCTGAGTTTTCCGCCCACATAAACCTGATAATTGATATTTTTGGACCGGAAACATAAAAACGCAATATCCGTAAGCTGCTGTGGAAGCTTATAATAAACGGAAGTCTCCTGATAAGGAGCAATCCCCTCGATCTGCTGTAAATGGGAAATATCGGCTTCATCGCCACCCGTCAGAAACCATCCCTCTTCCACTGGAATATTACCCTGTGCCAGATCATCCCGCATCTGGGGACCCTTATAGTAGATCACTGCCCATAGCAAAAGAATGGAAAAACATGAGACCATGATCACATATATCATTTGAATTAAATGACTGCCTTTTTTCATATTAAAGATTCACCCTACGCTCTCTATAGCACAATATCATATCGGCACAGGCCCTGTATCCTATTAGGATATTCTTCTGCCATCTAAGTTATGTAAACCTTTTCTATATTTCATGAACAGACACGAATCTATCTATCTCGAAGGAGCATATATTTTATCAAGTTCAATAACAGTTCCTATGCCATCCCGTATTTCCACTATGGAAACAGAACAGTTCGCCGGTACCCCGGTCCTCCAGATATTCGTCTCGCCATCTTCAAAAAAATGCGACAATAGGCATCTTCCTGCAGCTCCATGAGTGGAGATCAGGATATTTTTTTCCACATAGTCGCTACGCGCGGATAACTCCCGCAAAAATGCCCCCGTTCGTTCCCTGACCTGCAAAAACGTCTCCCCTCCGGGAAACTGCGGAATGTTTAGTGGATCATGAAAAAACCTCTCCATATGGTCTTCCGGCAGCACCTTACTGTCCAGAACACATTCCCCTTCCCATTCGCCAAAAGAAATCTCCTGAATCCTATCATCCGTAATAATCGGTATCTCCGGTATATTTCCGTTCCTCTTCGAACCGGAGAGAGCCCTGCCTCTCAAAACACATTTTGCCGTCTCTACCGCTCTGATCAACGGGCTTGAAATCACAACATCAATCGGAACATCCGCCATTCCTTCGCCCGTCCTCACAGCCAATTCTATCCCTTCTTCCGCCAGCGGTATATCCGTCTGTCCCTGCATACGCTTTGCTTTATTCCATGCGGTCACCCCATGACGGATAATATATAACCTCATAAAATCGCCACACCTTTCTTAAACTTCCCGCGGTCCGCTCTATTAAACTTGGCTTCCACAACGGCCTGAATGTCAGAACTTTTTACAATATTATAGGCAATTGCGAAACTGCATCCACAATTGCCTTTGCACTTTTCTTAAAATTAATATATCAAATCATTTGTTTCCATGCAAGTAAAATTAAATCCTTTGTAACATAATCTTCAGATATTCCTCTGTTTTTCCGCGCATCAGTTCAAATCCCTTAATCAGACCGTCAAAATCATAACGGTGCGTAATCATCTGTTCCGGATGAACCCTTCCTGCCGCAAGTCGGTTCAAAACATACTGCCAGTCATCTTCCAAAATCTGGTCATCGCAAGACAGACAACTTGCAGCCGGCTGGCGATCAGCTCCTTTGTTATAAAAGGGTTTGCTATATGAAGAATTCCATGTACCAAAAAGCGTCAGCTGATTTCTTAAAATCTTCCAGTATATCTGCCGGTCCAGTACCATGTCAGAGGCCGGATTACCGACCAGCATGACTCTGCCCCCGGGTGCCGTATGGTTGACTGCCAGATTCACTGTTTCATTCACGCCGACACATTCAAAGAAAACGTCAATTCCCTTTTCCCGCGCGCATTGTTCCAACCATGCACCCGCCCCACCGTCTCTACTGTCATAGTACTGCTCTCCGGAGATGCCCAGTGCAAAAGCTTTTTCTTTTTGGATGTCTTTATTACCGATGACAAGGATATCTTCATACCCTGCTTCTTTTAAAAACATTAAAAGAAACAGCCCTATCGTCCCTAAGCCGCAAATCGCTATTCTTATCTGCGGCATATTTCCCGTATGCATCAGTTTGTCCTGCAAAACTTTCCGCATAGCATGCACCGCCACCGCCATCGGTTCCATCATGGCCGCCTGCTCAAAGGTCACTTCCTCCGGCAGTTCGATCAGATTCCATACCGGCACACTGACATACTCTGCAAAGCCCCCATCCCTTCTTGAGCCAAGATAGCTATAATTCCTGCACATCTCATATCGTTTCTGTCTGCAGGGCAGACATTTCCCACAGGGAATTAATGGAAACACCCCGACTCTCTTCCCAATCCACGAAGCAGCCTGACCAACGTATATGTCTTCTCCTGCATTACAGGAATCTTCCTGAACATCCGCTTCCTTCACCGCAGTACTCTCAGCCTCCACCACGATACCAGAATACTCATGTCCCGGTATCAGTGGATAGGAATATGTACCATGATAATAAATACGGGGAATATCAGAGCCGCAGATCCCCGCCGCCTTTACCTGAACGATCACTTCATCCGGTCCGGGAACGGGTCGTTCCACCTCTTCTATCCCAAATCTGCCGATATCTCTTAATACATAAGCCTTCAACTGCATTCTCTCCTATCATGAACTCTTTCTGTTTTTCTCTGTTGTATAATCTGCTGGAATTTTTCCAGATCCGCCATGGTCGTGATCTTAAAGTTTCCTTCATCACCCGGAATCGGCACCGCATCCATCCCCGCTTCCAATGCAGCCTGAAGGGAACCGGTAATATGCATGATCCTGTCAGGCAACAGTCCCTTTACCGCTTCATAATACCGCCCAAGCAAAAAACCTTCCGGTGCCTGTCCGGCAGCAAGCTTTGCCCGTTCGGCGGTTCCGGTAAATTTACCGTTCTCATATAGATATACTGTATCTTTTAGTGAAAGAATCGGCGTAACTGCCTCGTGATTTTTTAAAGTCTTAAGAATCTCCGTGATCGTCTCGCTGCTCACTAACGGTCTTGCCGCATCCTGTATGATCACATAGTCTTCCGGATCAGCATACGTCAGAATATCTGCCAATCCGTTCAGAATAGAATACTGCCGGTTCACTCCGGGTCTGGAAAATCCCGCCAGCTTCTTTCCCGCATATTGCGATATCAGATCATGCCAATCCTCATCCGCCACGATTTGGATCCGCTCTATCATCTCATGCCCTTCAAAAGTATCCAAAACAAAAGAAATAATAGGTCTGCCCTCTATTCTGATATACTGTTTGGGGATATCCGTCCCCATCCTTGTACCTGTACCCCCGGATAAAATCAATGCGGTATTCATTAGAATTTCAACTCCCTTATTCCCTTTAAGACGTCTCCATAAGATCTCCCCCGCCCAAAAAGAAGCGTTGTTCCCAGTACGAAGCCATCCATTCCCTTAGGAGCGAACTCCCGAATCTTATCCGCGCTGCAGGCGCCATCCCAAAACAGTTCAAATTGCATCTCCTGCTTAATCGCCAAAAGCTTATCAATCTTTTTCCCCATATAGGGAAGATACATCTGACCAGCATTGCCGGGATTCACCGTCATGACAAGCACCTTTCCTACGATACGCAGCATTTCCGTAATATATTCCACGCTGGTTCCCGGATTGATGGCAATTCCCGGGGTCATCCCGGCGTCAATAATCTTTTGGAGTGTGGTGGAGGCATGATATTCTGCTTCCGGATGAATATAAACCGTATCTCCCTTACGCAGCGCACCTAAGAAAAGTTGAATATTGGAATTGGGATGCTCTATCATCAGATGAACATCCAGCGGCTTCTTTGTAGCAGACGCAATATACTGCAAATCATTGTAAGACATTGCAAAATTAGGTACGAACCGTCCATCCATAATATCAATATGAAAGGAATCTATCCCGCCCTCTTCCAGAGCCCTTACTTCTTTTTCCAGACAGCCATAATTAGCACACATCATTGAGGCTGTTAATTTAAAATCCATCTTTAGGAATTCTCCCTGTTTTTGATTATATATTTCTAAAATCAAGTGATTGCCGTACTGTTATTTTACCATAACATCCATAATATAACAAGAGTTCGACGCTTTCAACACTTTGATTGCAGAGAAACCCTCAAAATGAACGTCGTCTCAAAACCTTTTGCCGGACATCGCCACCTGATACCGCTATTATATCAATCTGCTGCCATTTCCATGGTACACTGATCATAATAGTGTTTAGCCTCATCCTGTCCCAGCGAGAAACCCCTCATCAATTTTTTAATGATGATCTCTTCCGTTTTTCCCTCTTCAAGATTATCCATGATCAAGAAACGCATGCCTTCTTGTCTTCCTTCCTGTCTGCCTTTTCTCACATATTGTTCAAACAATTCACACACTTTTATTTTCTCCTCCTTTTCAACATTGATGTCCTTTAATATTTTTTCTACATTATCAACATCCTGATCCCCGCTCAATGCCATAATCATCCTGACCAATGCCTCTGTATGCACGATTTCCCTGTCAGAGCAGTAGTTGTTTCCCTCCGCCAGATAATCCATATGCATTCCTCCCTTTTGCACCGCAGGAAGCATATCAGATAATCAGTTATCTTTCTTGTTGTTCCTGCTAATTCAATATCAAAAATAAAAATGGGTTTTTAAGCAAGAACTTTTTAGATCATTTAGAACATTTCAGATAAGAATTATAATATCAACTCTCTTGCTTGATGGTATCATATCATCTATTTTTAAATTTAGCAAGAAAATTTAATCAGAAACATAAACACATCATTCTATCGGGAATTTTCAGGTCAAATGTAACATCCTGTTGCATTTTCTCCCCAAAACCATTCTGATACAACAGTCCCAACAAATACATACCAAACTATCAACCAATGACATCCTTAATATCCGTCATTCTTCCGAAGAATGGATCCTCTACCGTAAGCGCCAGAAAATCCTCGTCCTTTATCACAATTTTATTTACAAGAGCCAGCAGCTTTTCATCCAGCTTTTTATTCTCTATTCTCGCTGCATCCGGCAAAATCGCCAGATATTCCTCAAAATAAGCCGTAATTCCGCGCTGCGCCTGTTCAAAACACCTTATATCCTGATCAGTACGCGTCTCCTCAGCAAATACGGGATTTCCATTTGCGTCAAATTCCTCCAACTGTGAATAAGGTGATGTCAGTATCGTTTCGAGAATATAGTAATTGTCAAAGATGGCGCTTGCATCCTTTTCTTTAACCGAATAAAACGACTCAATATCCAATCCTTTGTCAGCCATGAATTCGGACTCCAACTGAAGAAAATAAAATCCTTTTAAAGGATTGCTAAACAGTTTCTGCAAGTACATCTGCGTTGTACCCTTTGCGACAAAATCAAACATGGCAATGGGGGAATCTTGAATATCCAGTTTTTCTATATATTTTTTATAATACTCCCGCTGAACTCCTGCTTTTCGAAGAATCTCTTTCTCACGGTCAATACTATTGATATCATCTACAATAATTCCAAAACGTGCCCTTAAAAATTCCTCCGGCGTACCGAAGTATTTCATGCTGTCAACATATTCGATGTCCCGCTCATTTTCCATACCGGCACGTATCACCGCAGTTCTGGACGAGAGAAAATAGACCGGATTCGTATAGGATGATATCTCTTTGAATAACCGTTCAGGAAGATATCCATCTCTGGCGCAAAAAAGCATCTGCATATACCCCTCCGCCTCCGCCTTTTTCTTCATCCATAGAAGAAAGTCCGTTATCATAGGTGCACAGAACAAATAACCTATCCCAAACGTATTATCTACCGCCAGCTTTCGCTCCTCGTCTTCAAACCAAAAAGGAGTGTTGAACATACCGGCTATAAACATCCCGGCCTTAACTCTGTCCGATAATGTATGAAAGTCATCCTCCATTCCCAAGCCGCCAAGAGCGCTAAACAAATCCATACCACTATATATACGATAAGTCTCTATTCCATACTGCGCAGCTTTTTCCATATCTGCCAGCTCATCATCTCCAATATGTAATATCTTCTTTAGAGGATACTCCCTCGTTAACATCTCATACAGCTTCTGTGTCTTTGATGTACCAAGCTCACTTGACACCAGAATTCTATTTGCTCCGGTTATATTAAAGTGTTTCAGAATCTGCCCTATCTGTGCATCCGAATAATAGGTGTCTGTTGTAATGACAATCTGTTTTCCTTCAGAGGTGAACCTACGGAAAATATCGCAAACGGCATCTCTTGCACGCATAACGGATAAATCAATCTCCCATTCCATTACAGCAAGCTCTGAAGCGGTAATAAAACTACCCCCGACGCTCTTCAGCACAAATTCATAGATATCCTCCAGTCTCGGAGCGTTATCTTTTGAAAGTTCCTTTTCTGCATACAATCTAAGCTTTGCAAAATCCGGTATACAGATCCCCTTTTCCCGCAGTCTAAGATCAACCAATTCAAAAACATCCGTATATGTATAGACTTTTCTTGTAATAAGTGTGTCAAATAAATCAAAACTAACCACATCGGCATTGGAAGCCATATCTAAAAGTCTTTGCTTTGTATTTCCATTCAGACTCCTAAATTCATAGGAAACACTGGTGTTTATAAGTAAATCCCTGCCTCTCACATCAAAAAGGGCAATACCGTGCGCACGGCAAAACTCGCCAATCCGCTTTGAAATTGCTTTGCATGATCCTGGGCGGGCCACAACAATGATCAGACTCACATCCCTTGACGGTGTTTCAGAAATAGGAATAATCGGATATCCATAGATCTCGCCATCCGTTCTAAATCCATCTAATATGCCGACAATCAAAAGTTCCTTCCCGCGTTCCGTTAAGAACCGCTCTGTTTCCGTCCCTATTCCGTAAAGTGCAATCTTTCTGTTTTTATACTGATCAATAATTTTCTCAATCATTTTTCAAATGAACCCCTTTGCGGAAATAATGATTTCTTCTACAATTGATTTAAAAAATATTTTAGAAAATTAGGATGATTCTCCAACATTTCAGTTCTTTGTTCTATGCAGTTGACAAGTACATTAACATCATCTTTTTCACTAAGACAGGGGGAAATTTTCTCACATTTACCCTTTGAATCAATCAAGTACGTTTGATAAAGAACCGGATTCGAGTCATACTCTTCTAAATATAATGTATCTTCGTTCATTTTCTCCATATTCAAACATACATGATCGGAGTCAATTTTTAAGATACATTCCATTTTTTCTTTCTTTGTGTCAAATTTAATAACCATATTTGAATCTAATGGTGCATAGTATAATTGATCTTTCAATAAAAATCCGCATAAAAACAAATCGTCCCATCCCACACGATCATTTGAACACTCAAATCCGGTTGGAAATGCTTCGAATTCTTTTACGCTATCACTTTCCTTTTCCCATCTGACAATCACTTTCTGATTTCCTGTAAGCCAGAAATACTTCCCATCAAAATTTATAGTCGCATACTGCATCTTTCTTAGACCAACATTCCAAAAATAACATTCATCTTTCTGCATATCATATTGCAGTAAAATATTATCGCAGCTCATCGGCACCCAAAAGCAGTTCTCTACAATGCATACATTTTTATGGATATACACACCTGCCTCATATCCGTATAGTTTTTTAAACCCATCGTGACAGTTTGAAAGTTCCTGCACCGTTTCATTCCGGACATCCACAGACAGTATCACAGAATCTCCGCCCCCTAGTATATATACCTTTCCTCCATATCCAAAACATATCTGATAGTACTTTTTATTTAGTTTTTCCACCGTTGACTGTGTTAATAGAATACTATGAAACTTTTTTTGGCAGATATCATAAACCCGAATGCAGTCTCCGGCATAAGGGGGTATGTATATTTTATTCTCGTATAATGTTGCAGAAATAAATGTCTGTTCTAATTTAGTTTGTACCATACCACATAATCTGAGAGTTCCAGACGATATCGAATATTCAAACAGGCTTTGTGTATCCCTTGTAAGAAGATACACTTTCTCCTGATCATTGATTATTTCCGCACTATCCAATATATCTTTATCATTTTGTATAGCAATTTTTTTCCCTGTCTGCTGACACAACTGTACCACGCTACTGTGATTCCCATAGTATGCGTCGCTTAAGATAATCGCCCGATCCACATCCGCAGAATCGTCATAAATCCCCCAGCCTTCTTCCTGATATCGCTCCAAAAGCTTCTCATATTCTAACCAAAGCTGTGGACGCATGGATTCAATTGTTGCCTTAATTAACGGATGAGGTCTCCACAAGAGCGCCACTTCATCCTGATTCTCCTTAAATATCCCAAACACGGATTCCATTTTTCGAAGCACATTCTCACCATATGCAAGAAGCGCCGACACCCCTATATTATAGAATACTATCTTCTTCCAGCTTCTATCCGGTTTCTCTATGATCTTTCGCCATTCCTCCGGAATCTCCAAATCTTCTTTTTTCGTATTCAGCAGCTTTTCCACTTTCGGAGAACCCGATCCAAATATCTTCTTTTCCCAGATCTTTCTCGTATCTTCCCCCATCGTCTTTGTCATCACATTGATATAAATCTGCCGCATCTTCTCTGACTGCACGATTACCTTGTCTGCATAGACAACCGCAGGAACTATGCAGAAATGTTCCATCCCCTGCACGGCCGCCTGATCATCCGGCTCTATCTCTCTCAAGATAAAATAAGGTATATACACTAATTCATCCGTGTATTTTTTTAATTCTTTAGAATAATAGGCAGGATGAACGCTGGTTACCAGATTATACTCATCATATGGATTATGTATATAAATCACATCCGGATGTTCTGCCGCTATATCGTATTGTTGCCACGATACGATTGGCACATATTCCGGGTACAGATCCCCTTCATAGTGCATTTCCCGAACACTTCCATCAGGATTCTTATCAAAATAAGGAATAGGTATGACATACGCATCACAATTCGGATCGGCATCTGCCGCTTTCCAGACACTTTCCAGACTGTCCCACATAGATGCCTTATAGGGCAGAAAAACAACCTGTTTCTTATCATCCGGCAGATCATAGTTCACACGATTACGAATCTGCACTAACTGCTTTTGAATCTTCTTGGTCAGTTTTCTGCACAAATTGGTATCCGCCTGCACGCAATTCATCTGGTAGATATTCTCACAATATGCTTCTAACATGTGAACGATCTCTTCGACTTCCTGTCCCTGCTTTTCAATTGTATTACCAATTTGGATTGCCGCATCTTGACAATCAGCCAAAACTTCTGTTGTCACAGGAATATTGGATTCCAGATTTTTTGTAACAGAAGTATTTATTTTTTCCAAAGAATCTATAATGGACAAAATCTCTCTCTTTTTCATTTTCAACACCCTTACTATATATTTCTTATGGCATATTTCGTTTGCTGTTCTTTTTGCATGGACAGTAGCGTATTCCACTCTCAGTATTACAATATTTCCGTTACCTTCTTCTCAAAAGCTGTCATAGAAAACTGTTTCTCATAAATTTCTCTTGCGCGTATTCCCATATCAGCTAATTTGTCTTGGTGCTCTATGCACCAGATGATCTTATCAGTCAATTCCTGTTCGTCCTCACTGTGGAATACTATTCCATCTATTCCGCTGCATATATATTCTGCTGTGCCTGTCGCATCTGATACGATACAGAATACTTTGTGCATCATCGCCTCAGCTGCTACCGTCGGCATCGGGTCTTCTCTTGACGGACAAACCATGACATCTGCACATTCAAGTATATCATGAATTCCCTTCCTGTCCATAGTCCCGGTCATGATAATCTCCGGAATATCTTGTATTGTTTCCTTAATACTCTCCGCCATTTGAGATGTGTTTTGTCCTATCAGATAAAACTTTGCTTTTTCGCGGACCTCTTTCGGGATTTTCTGAATCGCCCGCACCAGAATATCTTGTCCTTTTCTGGCTTCAATATATCCGATCGTTACAAAACAAATTTTCTTATTGTCATCATTCGATTTATCACAAAATGCCGCTTCGTCAGCAACTCCATAAATCAAATCACCAATTTCCATATCCGGTAAAAATTGGGCCAGTGCCTTCCTTGCAACCGGTCCTACTGCATAAACCTGCATATTCTCCCGGTTCAATCCACTAAGTATTTGCTTATCTACGCCCTCATAAAAAAATGCTGAATCATGCAGCCACCACACAACCGGCACTTTTGTATCCCTATCCGATAAAAATACATAAAAATTTATCGTATTACATACAATACACGAAAATCCTGCTGTCCATTTTGCCTCACGCATGGTTTCTATCTGTAAATTCACATCCACAATCACGGGAATCCCCTCGGAGATCAACATATCTCTCAATGGTCCATCCAGTGTCGATGCAAATACAACCTTATCTCCTCGTGTTTTAAGCACTCTCGCCATATGATATAAAGCAATCGCGGGTCCACCCAAGGTAAGATCATGCGACAAAAGCAGAGTGCAGGAGGACTTCTCCACAGCTTCCGCTCCTCCATAATATTGTACGGGTTTCTTATAATCTGCCGCCTGTTCCTCATCACCCCGGCAAATTAAATTGTGAAGGTCGTAGAAATGATAAATACGCTCTTCCGGAACTCCCAGCGCTAATAGCTGCTTTTTCATCTCCTTCACATAGAAACTCAAGATCATAACCGCATCATATGCAAGCTTTACCCCTTGTTCCGGCGAAAGGATCTGTATTCCATCCAAATATGTATTCTGTTTACCAACAGCGTTGTCAATTAACGCAACGATATCTTCCTTTGCAAACCATTTCTTATATCGAATGTAATACTCTCCTGTTCCAAAGATCAGATATTTCATATCCCGTTATCCTCTCCTATCAGATGCGACTTGGAAAATATCTTCATCTCCCCAAGCAATTCCATAATCCCACATACTTTCATTTTCGTCAAATGAGACAGTTTCTCCTTTATACTGTCTACCGCTTCCACCAACGATATAATGATCATATCCACCTGCGGGAGCGAATCCTCCGGCTGGTATATCGGTATTTCTTCCTTCAGATACTCTGCGTTCAAATCGATAAAATAATTGACGCTTACTCCTTCTTTTGAAAGAATGTGATACAGTCTTTTTCCAATCTGATTGTATCCATACAATGCTATACTATAAATACCTCGTTGCCGTAAATAGACGGATATACTGATACCCTGTTCCTGCAATCTCAGCCATGAGTCGTATACAAAAAACATTTTTTGAAACTTAACCAGTATTCCTATATGGGCTGCTGCCACCGCTTCTACAGCATCATGCAGTTTTTCCAATTCCTGCCCTGTAAGGATTCCGTTTGCTTTCACTGCATCATACAACTCTGCCTCCGAATCCATCATATGTTTTACATTTATCGACTCATTTTCCCCTTCCACCACATGTTCAAATAGAAGTTCAGGATTCAACGCAAACTCCTGTCCTTCTGCAATCATACACAGCCACAACAGCCAGTCGTCTGCCCCGTTATTTTTTAGTTCAAGTTTTGTCCAAATCTTTGGAATTCTATCTTTCCTGAGCAATACTTGTCCCGGAGAAATGATCGGATTTTTGACGCCGACTATATATTCTCTGTTGATCACTTTCTCAAAAGGCATTCTGGTATCATAGAACTGCCGCCCTTCATGAAGGAGCTTACATACAACAGCATCTTTATCCGCCAGATGCGCTAGCTGACTATTAAAATAATCCGGATATATCCTGTCATCCTGATCCAAAAAAAGGACATAATCGCCCCTACAATAGTCCAACCCTCTGACTCTGGCTCCGTGGATCCCCCTATTCTTATCAGTTTCAATGACTTTTACATCTATTATATCAGAAGAAAAGCTGCCTATCTGTTCATCCGGATCGTCATTGACCAACAGAAGTTCCAAGGTGCATCCGCCAACACTCCTTGATGCACATTTCTCGAGCTGATCAATCATGTTGTCTATATATTTTTTGCCATGAAATATTGGAACAATTATAGTTACAGTATTCATGCACGCTTTTCTCCTTTTTATTTAAATAGACTCTCGAATCCATTCTACCGGCAGAATATTTTTCTCACATCCACTGACTCCTTTTAGGAACCAGTGATTTGGAGCAATCACCACCTTATCATGATTGCCATTCAACCATGCTCCCCACCAACTAAAAGTACTGTTAGCTATGATATTATTTTTGCAACAACTCATAACGAACATTTCTTCATAATCCTTTAAACACTCATTTCCACTGACATAATAGCAATTATAACCAAAATCAATATTTCGTTTAACCCAGTCAGGCTCATCAGAAAAGATAATCCAGAATGGATTATCTACAAGTTCTTTCATATGTTTCATAGCATTCACATAATAACTATCCGGAATTGCGTTAAATGTTCTGGCATAATCACCTCTTCTGATATGAACAGAAACGGTATTAGACCTTTCCAGATGTTCCCGTAATGTTTTGCTTATCCGTATCTTTTTCCTAGGGAATATCTCTTTTGCAATAATTGCACTATACTTATCAAAATATCGGCTATCCTGAAACCACCCCTGCAAATACCAGTTTCCATCTAATCTTAATAACTCTTCATGATAACCCAACTCAGTTTCTTCATAATACTTATATGGCATCCATCCATTTATTGAAATCCGCTTTGCAGCTTCCTTAATAACCTGAGGCCCATTTATATATGGATAAAAATGCTGAACATTATTACATATAGGCAAAAAAATCCTAAAGTTTCTTAATCCACATTCTCTTTGAACTTTATTCTGTTCTCCCATACAGCTTCCCGTTTCTCGAATATCCAGAAAAACCTTCTGGTTTGTTGACAAAGATACTGCCCTTGCAAAAGCATATTGAAAAAGCTGGTTGCCAAGCCCTTCCCATATTCTAACAATAATCATCCCTATCCCGTGCCTCCTAATACCTCCAATAACGTAACCATCCATTTTTTATAAGTGGTTTTGTATCTCCATTATACTTCGTATAGAATATCCTCTAGTGAAATAATCGGACAATCCATCTTTTTAGAAAGTTTTTCCTCTACTTCCTTAAAAAATGTAATCGCTGTAACCACCACTGCATCTACATCGCTAAAATCATCCTCCAGCGATAAGATATCCACATCTGCGTAGATAGCATCTGCATTCTTATCAATACCATAAACTACTTTTATCTGCGTATCTCTCAGTTCATCAATTAACGTCTCGCCCGCGTAACTCATACCATAAACCGCAATTTTTTTATAGCCGTTTTTCTCAAAATATTCTGATAAGTTTTTCCCCTCCTGCTTTACCTTTACCCACTGGTTCATCATCAGAAAAAGCGACAGATGCTTGTCCGACATGTTCTTCACCTTTTCCCCTTCCTCAAGTATCACCTTTCCTGCCGCACACGCACCTACTGTTGCTCCTATTACTGCTGATAGCACAGAAATAACTCCTTTTTTCATAACTTGTTCCTCCTTATCAAAGCATCATATATTTCAAGCAACTGTTCTAAATTAGCATCTCTGTCATACAATTTTGCTGCCCTCCTGCACCCATTATATGACAACATACGTGCCAAATTATCATTAGAAAAAACGCGATTTATACATTCTGCCAACTGCCTTGCACTATGATTAGAATATAGCAGTGCTTCTTTCTCATTCCTTACTAGACTCGGTACTCCGCCAACACAAGCCGCCACTACCGGTGTTCCCAATATTAGGGCCTCACCTATTGAATTGGGTGAGTTTTCTAATAATGACGGCATAACAGTGATATGTACATTCAATAATCTTTCCCTGACCTTTTCTGCCGGAATTAATCCGAGAAACTTGATACTATTTTTTACTTCATACTTCTCCATGAGCTTATTAATATATCTCCCATATTCACTCCCTGTCTGCTGAAGAACATTTCTGCCTGCCACATATACACGTGTGTCCGGAAAACATTTCATCACCTCTCCGAGTGCTTTTATAAAAACATGAAATCCTTTAATTGGATAATTTGCTTGTGAGATATAAATCGAATGCCGCCTTATGTTGTCAATATTCCACTTTCCCTCATAAAATGCTCCTCGCATTGTCTCACTACAATAAAAATACCGACAATCCGGATTCAACTTTTTAACACATTGCTTATCCCATGCCGTTCTTCCTATTACATTCGGCGCTTCCTTTAATATTGCTCTCTCATTAATTCCTCTTCTGTAAAACTCATATTTTTCTTCCAGCAGACTAACTGAATGACTTGCACGCAGCACCTGTTCCATGACTGGAATCTTCTTTGTATATACCTTCGCAAGCTCTGAAACCAGACCCTGAGTAGATACTATGAGTTTCATTCTGACCGGAGCAGCTTGCACACATTCCAATGAATGAGCAAATTCTGTTCCAAAAATATGAATGATATCCGGACTGATTTCCTTTATCACCTTACCAATAGTTCTTTTCCTATCCTGTGAAAGTTCATAACCATTGCCCACATTACTATAAAATCCCCAAAAACAGATATTGTTTACGCACTTTTTAAACAATCTCCGGCTCTTTCCTTGTGGAAATACATAATGCAATTCTATATCTTCACGCTTACGAAGCTGATCCGATATTCCTTGCAGCCAACCCTCATTGCGCATCTTAACTCCAAGTTCCGACTGTATTTCCGGTAAAGGCGTATTGCATAACCACATAATCTTTTTCATAAACTATCCTGCCTTATCAAATGGATTTGGGTAATGCGATTCTTATACAATTGTTCACAAATCTCCATAAAATACTGATTGTAAACTATAAAATCCATGTTTATATATTTTTTGCAAACATCATCCGGCGCTAACACGGGGATACCCGATATCTCTTTTCCCTGCAGGTCTGTGTTATTGTCGCATATCGCTATAACTTTTTCTATCAAATCATGTTGCTCCATTTTTTTGAGAAGATGAGGCAGCATGGATCCGCCTCCAAAAATAATAATCCCCGTTGCCTTCTTTATATGTTCATCATAATCCAGATTCCCTATATACACCATTGTCTCATATTCCTTTCCAAAACACTTTCAGATGTTCCTTGAATTGTTCCAAATCCCAATCCCTTACGATGTGCCTAGGAATCTGATATGGATCATTCCCCTTCTCCCATATTCCAGGTATATTAGCTGCTGCTTTCAAAAATCCAAGCTCTTTACATACTTTAATCGTCTCTTCGTTATAATCCGTTATTCCTCCAAATGGATAAGATAAAGTTAAAATAGGTTTATCAAAAATTTTTTCCAGATGCCGTTTTGATATCTCTATTTCTCTTTTCTGTTCCTCTGCTGTCAATTTTGACAACACGGGATGATTCACAGTGTGTGCCCCGATCAAGATCTGCGACATATCAATATCTTTTAAATCTGCCGTTTGAAAACATTTATTTTCTTCCCGTCCATTCTCTTGATAACCATTCCATTCCTGCAACTGCCTGATCCAGTCGTTTCTTCTCTCTACATTAATCTGTTTCATAAGCCAATGTAATGTATAATATAAATCTTTCCTACGTTCTGCCGTACTCACATCCCATGTACATCCAAACATCTCATCAGACAAATGAAACCTTTCACAATACTCTTTATCAATTAGGAAATTCCTTTCCACCTCATCCCACCACATCTCACGACATGTATCAATATTTCCTGTTGACACAAAAATTGTTGCCGGGATCTGTAGCTTATTCAAAATAGGTACTGCTGTAAGAAAATTATCCCGATAGCCATCATCAAAGGTAATACAAATCGCATCCCCCTCTACCGTGTCCCAATCCGCATCAAATCCCACTATTGGATAATGGTCTTTCAACCAGCCCATCTGTTCACTGAAATGCTCTGGGGTCACAGCCAGCAACTGGATATCCTCTTCATATTTGCGTACCCTGTGATACAACAAGGTGATTACTCTTCCCATAGATTATCATCTCCCATTTTTCATTTCTATTTCGTCACAATTACACAGATCGATACCGGATAATCCTCGTCTGCATATTCTAGTTCTTCCGTCTTCAATTCCTCAGCCGCCATTCCATACAATAGCGCACACGCTACCTTGACATTGCCATATACAGTAATTTCATAATTTTCTCCAAACGCAGATTCTTCTATCAGTCTTTTTAATGATGCAGTTGTAAAACTCCAAAAATGCCCCCAACGATCCATATCATATCTCGAAATCTGTGATATTCCTCCGGCTGTAATCAGCGCTGTTCCTCCTTTTCGCAGCATTTTATATATGTTGGCTATCACTTTATCGCATCCATATATAAAGGGAAGCGTCTGAGTCAGTATAATGCAATCCATAGAATCTTCTGTGATTCCCTCACCCGTCTCAAAATCTCCTTTAATAATTCCCTCCTGTTCCAAACTTACATGCAGTATATGAGGTATCACATCACTTCCACCAAACCGCTTAGTATATGTATCTTCAGCAATTTCCAGCACATCTCCCCTGATCAGTTCTTTATTTTTTTCAAGCCACGCCTCTATGTAATATCTGTCTATAGGCGTTCCTCTGGAAAGCCCAAATTTTCTGTTCAGTGGCTCGGTAGGCGCCAAATCTGTTATAAAAGAAGCATCCACATGTTCTTTTTCCAACCGCATTGAAAGAATATGAATAGCATCTGTTGAATCTATAATATATCGCTTATGCTCATTCACATAATATATATCATCTTCCACAATACGAAATTCACCGCCATCAATGCTAATCATCTGTTCTTCATCCGTAAACGGCAAAAAAATATTGGGAAAAATAATTCTGGAAGGGTCAATTGATAATCCTTGCAGTTCTCTCCATACACTGTAAAAATCATAGACCATGATGATAATAGGAACATCACCGACCTCCACCGCCTCTGCCGGTTTCAAAACAGGTACAGATTTGCCATTTAGAAGTTGTATTTTACCCTTCTTATTATTATCTAAAATCGCACCTATATCATACTTTGCCAAAATGTCAGCCTGCTTATTTTCAAAAAATCGACCGCATCCAAACACATATACCATTGTTTTCATCTTGATTATATCCCCTTCATATCTTTCTACTTAATTTTTATAAGCATGCACAATACTTATATTCTTACTCTTGTCAATACACCACCATGAAAACCCAGCTTCTCTTAAGTAATCCAAAATAGTATCGTTTCCTTTATGATGCCACTCCATCATAATTAACTTCATTTTCTCCAATAATTTACTATGCAAAAGATCCTGTAAAATACCTTCTTCGTCACCTTCACAATTTAATTTTAATATCATATTATGATTGGGAAAGCTCGCAATAATTGGTTCAAATATCTCCGTTACTCTCTTTCCAACTATTTGCTCACCGCCTTCTATTGTCCGAATTGTATTTTTATTACTAATACCATAATTAGCAATCTCTACTTTTCCTGTACATATATACTTTCCTAAATTCTCTTCTGCCACAGAAAATGGCTCTTTATACGGTTCATAGGCATATACCTTGTCTACATGATCTTGATTGGCAAAAAACACTGTTGAATCCCCAATATTCATTCCAATGTCAAAAATAATATCTCTCATTAAATTATTAACACTATAATTGTATATTTGATTCAAAAAAATTGTACAGGCACTCTTAAATTCGTCACTTGACCTGACTTTAATTGATATCTCACCAAATTTGAGCATAAGATTGCCATCCGATACTACGATAATTTGATCTATTGACTTGCTAAGTTCTCCATAACAATTTTGTCCTAAAACTATCTTCTCTGCGTCTATTCCACGTTCAATCAATTCCTTGACAATGCAAATGCACTGCTGGATATCCTGAACCATGATCATGATCTTGCCATAATTGTATTCCGATATTTGATTCATGCGAATCACTTTTTTTCCCGCATACCAGCCATTTTTATATCTATCAACGAATGCTTCTATATAGTATGAATCATTAATTTCCTTTTCATATTGGTAGAAAAAGTTCCCCATTCCGTAAATCAAAATATGCTGTTTTGACAATTCATCTGTATTTGCAGCTGTATGGCTTCCCAGAAAATCTGCAAAAGCCACCTCGACGGTATGCAAAATATCAATATGATCCGGCAAAGCAAACTCCGATTGTAATTCTTCCTCTAACTCAACCCAATATCTGTCAGTTATACCACTGTGGGTTCCGCTCCCATCCATTCCTATATTTTGTATCAGGGATTTATAAGGATTAATACATATCCCCTTATTTTCAATTACGTACAATCCCCAATATATTGCCCATGAATTATTGCAGCCGATAATACGATCTAAAAACATTTGTTCGCAATCATTTCCCCACATTGCCAAATATCGGGATTTACTTTGATCATTTTTTATTCGCTCTAAAATACCACTATCAACTTCTCTCTGCTCCCACCGATCCTTCCATGTACCCCATCCCCATGTTGAAATACGTCCACATCCGTACACATCATATTGATTACCAGAAAGTTCAATCGGCCATCCATACCCAGTAACCGAATACACTCTCTTATCTTCTCGATATTTTTTTAAACACTGCTGCATGAAATTAATGAAATCAGCAGCCGGAACACAATCATCTTCTAACACAATAACAGCATCATACTTCTCAAACACATAATTCACACCCGACACAATTGAATTTGCCAATCCTTTATTATATTTTGAAACATTCAACTCTATAGGGCAAAAATTCACCTCTCTGATCAACAAATTAACTTTTTCCCACTCCGCTCGATGTTCTTCACTTTTTAGTCCATCTTGAAAAATATAGAATTTATCCGGCAATACTGTATTCTGGCTTAATGCCTCCAATACTTTTCTTGTATGATCACTTCGATTGTATGTAAATAAGACTGTTGCAATATTCATACATACCCAATCCTCTCAAATGTATCTGTTCCATTCCATATGATAACATATAAAATTGAGTTCTTTAAGATTGATTTCCCTTATGTAAATATAAATCAACCTTATTATATTTTGCAATAAAAACAAGGATAAAAACTGATGCAATAATCCATATAATCATCATTTTTATCCTTGCAGTTATCCTCCATGATATTTACCCAACCTTCCTTGCTATCCCGCATTACACAATATTCTTTTTCTATATAGTATTTTTATCGACAGGTTTAACAAATAACTTTACTCAAACTTCCTACATCATCCTGTATGTGATTTTATTTTTCTCGGCCATATTCCTTTATCTCCAAGATTTTTTGCAATGGAAACAGAGTGAGATAACCACAATAGGCACTATCTGCAATATGATTGATCGCTGGTAGTTTTTTATTGATACTCTCTACATAATGCTCCTCCATCAATGTTCCCAGAAGTTTTACATTTAACGGTTCAGGTATAATTGTGTGACAAGCCGTCACATTTAATGTATTGTTTGCATCACATACCAGCCCCATCTCTCCAATTAATACTCCATTACTTTTAAAATAATCAACTTGCCATTTTCTCCTCTCTTTTTCTTTTCGATCCAAATTAATCATCTGAGAAATTACTTCTACATTAATAAAGGGCGACCATGTTGAAAAACCATAATATTGCGGTACTTGAAGTAAATAGGATAACAGCACCATTTTCATTCTGGCCGCAAAAATAATCCTCCACTTTTCATCCTTTAATTTTTCTCTGTGTTTTTCATAAAACGCATCTCGAATTTCATGTTTTTCTGACAATTTACAAAACGCAGAATCCGCATGCAATCCATGCGTTATAGCAAGATTTTCTAAATCACGACTGTTCTTTAAATTATCGAACTTCCAATTTCCAGCCCACAAATCACCGTAAATACCGCTCAGTACATTCCCGCAATTGTTTTCTATTTTCCCTATGATATCATAAAACTCCATCTGGTACATTCCATGAGCATGAGTGGAAAATCCATATAATTTATACCATTCTTCAAAATAATTATGAATTTTCCCAAGTTCTATCTGATGCCAGTCAATCTGCAGAATTTCACATAATTTCTTTGCATAGACTACCTCCTGTGACTGCGATTGAACATCAGAAATACCATAAGTATATGCATGTATCCTATCCTTTGCGGAGATCATACAGTTCAAAAGTCTCGAATCAAATCCTGAACTTGTAGGAATAATAATCGTACCTTCTGCTTTCTGTTCCCATTCAGATACCGCCGCCCGGATACACTCCAACGTCTCCTGCGGTTTAGACGGAATATCTAATTTATCCTCAAAGGGATCTTTCAATTCTTCAATCTGTATTTTCCCTTCCTCATCTGTCCATATTCTATGGTTAGCAGGTAAAATATGAACATCTTCTACAAAAGTCTGTCCAAAAACAGAATATCCATAATCCAAATAATTTCTTAACCCTTCAGCATGAAATTCAATGTGATCAGGATCTAATACCTCATTAATGTTATCTGCAATTTTGTTTGTTCTTTTATTATAAAAAATATTACGGGATGCAAGACAATCTGTCTGCGCATTTGTTAACAACATAAACTAACACCTCTTTTATCTATAAATTCTTCCATAAAAATTTCAATGTTAAGCGCTCTCCATAAAAGTTCTATTTCACTCCAATCCAACACTGGCAGCCTGTCATATAGCCATAAAATATATTCCGTATTTACTTGCCCTCGTTTTTTCATGGATTTTATGGTCTCATCATAAATGTTTTTAAATTCCGGCATTCCCATAAAGTAACGAAGTGGTAAACCAAAACCACCTTTCCCTCTATATGCAAATTTTCTGTTAAATTTTTTTGCACATAATTCTTTTAATATGTATTTTCCGGTAATTAATTCAAATCCCCGCGCACTTTTTGTTTCATAATTATACTGATTTAAACCTACTTTAAAATTTTCCGGCAGTGAAAACGCAAAATCAACCACTTCATTATCTAAAAAAGGGACTCGGTTTTCAATGGAGTTGGCCATCGACATCTTGTCCTGCCTGACAAGCAAATCCACCAAATAATTATTCATCTCATATTTAGTAAGCTTATCTATATTGCTTCCGCTATATTTAGAAATTTCCTCCCGTCTCCTCATCAACGGAGAATAATCCGTCTTCCTATTCAACAATTTGGCGCATCTTTCAGGAGAAACATATATTTGACACAAAATGGCAAAGTCCAAGACATCCTTCGGCTTCCTGATCAGATTCCATTCTCTGTCAATAAATTGAAACTGCTTTCCCATGTTATATTTGGCATTGAACTCCATAATTTTTACTCTCTCGAAGTCAGTATATCCGCCAAATACTTCATCAGCGCCCTCCCCACTAAGTAAAACTGTAACGTTTTCTTTTGATTTTCTTGTTAATAGCATCAATGCATTCGCATTCGGCACCGTTGGTATTGATTCCAGATGCCATACTGCCTGTTTCATATTTTCGATCAGTACTCTGCCATCAAAAGTATATTTATGAGAATGAACATTTATATTTTCCGCTGCCTCGTCAATATAGTTCTCTTCGTTCAAAAAGGCATCCTTAAATATAATAGAAACGCTATCGTTCATCTTATTTTCCGAATTATGAGAAGCATAAAAGCTGATCAAAGAAGAATCCACGCCTCCTGATAATTGGCAACCGACAGCCACATCACTCACCATTTGCCGTCCGACAGCATCACGCAGTATTTCATCTAATTCTTCCATTTTTTCTTTTAAAGAAGCATTTTCAGAAACATGTTGATATTGATCAATATCAAAAAATTTTTCCTTTCTTATATTTTCCCCATCAATGCACATAAGCTCTCCGGGTTTAATCTGTTGTATTTCTTTAATTAATGTTTTCTCCGGAGATGAAATATATATTAAACATTCATTTAGCGCGTCATTATCAATATGTGGTTGATAATCCGGAATTGTCAGAAAGCTTTTGATTTCCGAACTAAAATATGCTCTTTTTTCATGTAGCAAATAATACATCGGTTTAATGCCGAAACGGTCTCTTGCAATATAGACTCTGCCCTTCCTCATATCCACAATCATAATTGCAAACATTCCGTTCAAAGCTCTCAGCGTTTCTTCAATTCCTCTATCTATATAGAGGTTTAATATCACTTCTGTATCTGTAGTACTATGAAATTTATAACCAGCTTTTATTAATTCCCTTCGATAAATATCTGCATTATATATTTCTCCATTAAATGCCAAGATAATATCTTCTTTTTCACTACACATAGGTTGATGCCCATTGACTGATAAATCCTGTATACTTAATCTGTTAAATCCTATCACACCATGGAAAACATCCTCTATTTCATTTTTTTTAATTAAATCAACACTTCTGTCACAATGATATCGAAAACCTCGCATTCCCCTGTCATCTGGTCCACGGTGCTTTTGTATATCAAGCATATGCTTCAAATATTCTCTGTCCTTTTTCCATTCAATCAAACTATCTCCTAAAGCTATACATCCTGCAATTCCACACATTTCTTCTCTATCACACCTCCCAAATCAAATCCTTGATTGACATAATCGGGCAACTTATTTTACTGTTTATCAACTTTCCTATCTCATCAAAATATAATACCGGTGTTACAATCACCATATCAATATCCGGATCAAATTCTTCGCTGGCATCTACAATCAACAACTTATTTCGCAAATCAACTTTATTCGGCATCCGATCTATTCCATATTTTACTAATACCCCATCATTCGTCAGTTCCTCATACAAACGTATTCCCAAATCCGCCATACCATAAATCGCCACTCTGCAAATATTTCTTTCCAAGAGATATCTGCCCAATGATTTCCCTTTTATTTTTAAATACAGCCATCTATTAAGCAATTCAGCATTGAGAGTGAGTCTATTTCGTTCCAAGTTCCACGAAACGTCCACCCCCTTATAGTGTTCCTCTGTAATTTCTTTTTCTATCTGCATTTTGCTTTTCATCCCCCTGCTTGCCTTCATTAATAAAAGCTGCACTCTGCGCATACTGAAACTTCCTTATCTGAAAACAAAAATTGATCAATTATCATTTGCTTTTCTTCACAAACAAACATTTCAGCAAGCGAACGTTCCATTACATTTCCCAAAGGAATTGTTCCCTCCCCGTCAAAACAACACAGTGCATAATCTCCATTGCTCAAAATACATATCTCTTCTAACAACTGGTTACATACCAGATGCCTTTTTCTTCTGCTTTCACTTTTTAATCTGCTATCAATCCACTTTCCTTGTTTGATGACTCTGACCTCAGCCTTTGTACCCCAGTTTTCTTTGAACAAATTAACCTGCTGCTCATTACCAGGTGTCTCGACTATTGACAAAACTATTTGAATTTCTGATTGTCTCTTTTCTTTTTCCCTTAAAAGATCATTAATATTACTCAAGGTTTTCTGATATTTCAAATGCATGATCTGTTCATAATCAGTCTCATTTATTGCATTTAAACTAATGTATATATAATCCTGTCCAGATGTAAAAATTGAATCGATCGTATCTGCATTCGCAATAGAAAAATTACTGGTAAAGCCAACTTTACTATTGGGAAACTCTACTTTTAACCTATGCACTTTTTGGAAAATATCAGGATCTAAAAGCGGTTCCCCCAAACAATGTAACCAAAACCATTCCGGCGTCTGGTTTTCAATATGTAATCTTTCAATTATTTTTTCAAAAATATCGGAAGTCATATGCATCTTCTTCCGCTTCATTGTAGGATTAGCACAAAACGAACATGCCGCATTACAATAATTTGTCGCCTCTATCATACATGCCTTAATGGAAATATGTGCCAGTCCAAGTTTTACTTTGATAAAATCCAGTACCTGATAATAAGAAATATAATTCGTCACGCCAAGCGCCTGCAATTGTTTTCCTATCTCTTCATCATACATAGACATAATAATATACAATGCATTTAAATCCCGATTTATATATTCCGGTGACAATACATTTTTAATTCCTCCCCATTTGCTTGAGTCGTTATCAAAAATTTTCTCGACATCGTTACGCAGTATCGAATTGTCTAAAAATGAATTACACGCGTCTCCCATCCCAAATAAACACAACTTATCTAACTTTAAACTGCTCATAATTGCCTTTATCATCATATCTGCAACTATATAGTAATTCATTATTTCTTTAACTCCTCTAACAACTCTTCAATGAAAATTATTGTTCTAAAATCTTCGTAAGAAATACACCGCCTGCTTCCCACTTTATCAAAAAGCACACATTTAATCTCGCTCATAAGATATATACCAGCACATGCCATAACAACTGCCTCGGGATATTCTTCCAATTTATGAATCGCATCTTCTACATTGATAATTTTGTACTCTTCCACAAATTCTCCCGATAAAGCCTCATTACGATCAGTAATACCAATGATCTTAACATTTTTGCTTCTACAGTATTTAACTGCAGCATGCCCAATCTTTCCTGCCCCCCACAACAGATAAACTTCTTCCAGCACATTATTTTTACAGTCTGTTTCACTATACATTCTATTTCGCAAAGCTCTTCTACATATATAATCATGCGATTCTATCCCTATATTATGAAAAAGGAACGCACTATTTATTATCCCACCACTTTTTACAGTATTTATTGCATAATAGCCGGAATAATATTTATACCAAAATTCTTCACAAACCTTATCTAATTCATTATGATAGAGATCATTATTTAATAAGAGCTTATTGGCAAATTCAAATTTTTCTCTAAACACATTATCATTAACTATCTTCACCGTCCCATTATCATATTGAAACGGAATGATCTCATAAGAATAACCATCCGAAGAAATCTCAAATGAAATCCCTATAGATCTATTCCAATCATCTATATCATCCGGATTCTCATAATCATAGGCAAAGTTACCCAGACTATATGCTATTACTCCCCGGCCATACCTTTCAACACCCTGAATGATATGTGGATGCGTTGCCATAATAAAATCCGCTCCCAGATCAATCAAAGAATAATATCGATTTCTCCATTCCGGCATAGGTACCGGAGTAGATTCAACCCCTGCATGCGGAAAAACAAATATATAATCCACCTCATCACGAATTTTTTGTATCTCCTTTTCCAATTCATGACTATTAATCCATGCAAACCCGGAGACTCCTTTTTCATAAGAGCATCCAAACTCCATCTGTCCTACTGAAAAAAAAGCCAGTTTAATATTATCCACACAAACGATGGCAGGCTGGTACGCCTCCTGATAATCCGATGAGACACCAATCCAACCAATATCCAGGGCATCCAGTTTATCAGTTAATTCCTGCGCCCCTTCCAATCCATAATCCATAATATGATTGCCTGCCAATCTCACCAAATTAACTCCAAGTTCTTTACACCGCATAACGCTGCCATCTATCTGACTTTCATATGGTCCAACTTTTATAACCCCTTCCTTTGCTGACGAACATATTGTAATTCCAAAATCACATGAAACAATATCATGTTCTTTTATCATTTTTAACACTTCATCCTCAACCAAATTATGATCATATTCTTTCTTTATACATATATCACCTATAACTAAAACTTTAAAACTCATAAAGCCTCCATTAGAAATGTATTCCTCAGCCGCCAATCCTTACAATAGCGCACACACCGCCTTAAAACATATTGTCCAATGCCCTATCTCTATCGGCTTTGCATATGGTATGCATAAATTGAACCCATATCATTACTTATATCAACACACAAATAGGAAAATCCGGATTTATTTAAGTATTTTAGAATTTCTTCTTTTCCTTTATAATGCCACTCCAACATTATATAATCAAATTTTTCTAATAAAGCATTTTCATAAAGTTCTCTAATAATTCCGTATTCTTCTCCTTCACAATCCATCTTCAAAACCATATTGTTATCGTTGGAATATTTCTCAAAAATAGGGTTAAAAACATCTACAGCATCTTTTACCTCAATTTGATCCGTTTGTTCGTTTTCCGGTTTAACCAGACCATTGGCGTAATACTCTTCATACACAGTTTGCCTTATTGATTCCACTGTACTTTGTCCACATGTCATCCCTTCATTAAATCCTATTTTTCGCACTTCATTTTTATCGCTAATACCAAATTGAAAAATTTCCAGTCTATCGGTATCATCTAAATATTCCTTCAAATTTTCCCTTGCTGATGCAAAAGTATCTTTAAATGGCTCATAAGCATATATTTTTTCCACCTTAGGATCTGATAAAAAAAACAAAACTGCATCTCCTATATTCATGCCAACATCAAAAACAATATCCTTCTTTGTATTATTAATAAAATATGAATAAACCTTCTCCACTAAAACTTCACAAACATTATTGAATTCATCCAATGAACCAACCTTTATGGATATACCATCTATAGAAAGCTGTATCCCTCCCCTCTTACAGTCTCCCCATACTAAAATAGATTCAAAAATTGTACTATAATATCCATAAAATGCATGTCCTAATAC
>JAIDPF010000005.1 GCA_029062895.1 Lachnospiraceae bacterium | reverse complement strand
GGGCGGTATTTCCGTCATTGATATCAATACGCTCGGGGTGATTTATATGGTCAGCGCGGATACTTCGATCAAAGAGGTGGAAGATCTGGCTGGAAAAACCATCTGCCTTACGGGAAAGGGAACGACACCGGATCTTGCATTGCAGTATCTGTTAAACTCTCACGGATTATCGGCGGATGATGTGACATTGGAATATAAATCAGAGGCGACAGAGGTGGCGGCGCTTCTGGCGGAAGACCCGGATGCGGTGGGATTATTGCCGCAGCCCTTTGTAACGGCTGCCATGATGCAGAATGAGTCGCTTTCTATCGTGCTGGATATGACAAAGCAGTGGGATATGGTGCAGGGCGAAGGCGGCAGTACCTTGGTGACTGGCGTTACGATTGTCAGAAATGAATTTCTTGCGGAGCATGAAGACGCAGTCCTTTCGTTTATGGCGGATCATAAGGTCTCTGCGGAATATGCTAATACGGAGACTGCTGCGACGGCAGAGCTGGTGGTAGCGCAGGGCATCATTGAGAAGGCCCCGGTTGCGGAAGCGGCGATTCCCTATTGCAATATCGTCTATATCGATGGTGCTGATATGAAGACAGCGTTATCAGGATACCTTAACGTATTGGAAGGACAGAATGCGGAGTTTATCGGCGGCTCATTGCCTGAAGACGCGTTTTATTATATTGCTGAATGATTGTCGGTATATAAAAGAAAATCTGGTACGGTAGATTGAAAAATCAAAGAGTTTTTCAAAAACGAATAAATTCGTTTTGCGAATATTGTGCCTGCGGCATAGTACTAAAGTGCATTACGGTTCGCAGGTTATGGAAAAGCTGTGGTTATTGGAGTGAAAGAACAAGATAAGATCGGAAATCCGCAAAGCGGCATATGGAAAAAAATGCTGATCATAGCTTTTTGGCTTGTGGTCTGGCAGATCGTGTGCCGAATTGTGGATAATCCGATCTTTTTTGCCGGACCGCTGGAAATGATCAAAGAGCTAGTGCATATGGCAGGCAGTCGTGATTTTATAGCGTCTGTTTTGAACTCCCTGCTGCGTATTATGGGGGGATTTTGCATTGCCTTTCTTCTGGCATGTCTGCTGGCATCAGCGGCTTATCATTGTAAGCTGCTGGAGGACTTATTAAGCCCTTTTGTAACATTTATCAAATCTGTTCCGGTGGCATCCGTAGTGGTGCTGCTGTTGATCTGGTTTGGCGCGAAATATCTTTCCATCTATGTAACTTTTATGGTGGTATTTCCTAATATTTATCTGAATGTCCTGAATGGGCTGAAAAATACGGATCAGGATCTGCTGGAGATGGCAGAGGTCTTTCATCTTTCTTTGATTCAAAAACTGTTTTATATTTATCGTCCCGCTGTTATGCCCTATCTTCTCAGCGGCACAGTCATATCTGTCGGTATGAGCTTTAAATCCGGTGTGGCGGCAGAGGTGATCGGTCTGCCGGTATCCTCCATTGGAGAAGGACTCTACAATGCCAAGATCTATCTGAATACAGCAGGCGTATTCGCATGGACGGCAGTGATCATTGCGCTTAGTTCTCTGGCGGAATGGCTGGTGGTTGGACTGCTGAAACGGTTAGGACGGCAGGATCTGGGAAACCTTAAGAGAAGAAGCCGGGGAAGGGCAGGGCAATCTCACGCCATATCGGGGCATGCCGATGAAGCGGTAGCTAGGGAAGAAACAGCCCTGATTCTGGAAGACGTTACGGTGTCCTTTGGTGAAAAAAAGGTTCTGAATCATATGAACGCAAACTTTGATCCGGACAGGGTCTATTGCGTTATGGGACCGTCTGGCTGCGGAAAGACCACATTACTCCGTGTGTGCGCAGGACTGCAGGAAACCATGGGCGGCAGAGTGGGAATACAGCGGAAGCAATGCCATCAGAAGACATCAGGCTCGAAGAAAGATGTAACCAATAGAAAGATCGGCATGGTATTTCAGGAGGACCGGCTCTGTATGCAGCTTTCCGCCTTGAACAATGTTCTGTTGACAGCAGACCGTCAATACTCTACGGAAACAGTTATTTCGTTATTAAGTGAGATTTTTCCCAAAGAGGCTTTACAACAGCCTGCAATAGAATTAAGTGGCGGTATGAGACGAAGGATCGCGGTGGCCAGAGCGGTGCTTTCTGATGCGGATTGCCTGCTTCTGGATGAACCCTTTGCCGGACTGGATGAGGAAAACCATGAGCGTCTGATCCGGTGGATCTTACAGAACAGAAACGGACGTCTGCTTGTGGTCACGACGCACGATGAGGCGGATATCAGGCGGATGGGAGCGGTGGTTCTCAAAGTTGATAATTAGTTTATATAACCTGCAATTACCTATAAAACTTTATGATATTGAGGAGGATATGATGAACAGATGCGCAATGTTAGGAATTATTGTTGAAGACAGAAGCCAGATAGCAGAATTAAATGGCTTGCTTTCCAAATATTCGGAACACATTATCGGCAGGATGGGATTGCCACATCGGGTAAATGGTGGAAAAGAGATCTCCATGATCAGTATTGCCATGGAAGCGCCGGAAGATGTGATTAGCGCGTTGTCAGGAAAGATCGGTATGATCAATGGAATATCGGCGAAGGTGATTTATGCGAAAAAATAACTAGACTTACCGCAGTGAAATGTGGTATAATCTCATAGTTATAATATCGCTTCAGGAGGAATGGTTAGAAATGGGATTACAGATTGAAAAAATGGAACATAATATGGCGAAGCTTACTATCGAGGTGCCTTATGAGGAATTTGACAAGGCGGTCGATCAGGCATATAAAAAAAATAAAAATAAGATCAACGTTCCGGGCTTTCGTAAGGGTAAAGTGCCTCGTCAGATAGTGGAAAAGATGTACGGAAAGGATGTATTTTTTGAGGATGCAGCCAATATTATCATTCCGGATGCCTACAGCAAGGCATATGATGAATGTGAAGAGGAGATCGTATCTTCTCCGAAGATCGATGTAGTACAGATGGAGGTAGATAAGCCGTTTATTTTTACAGCGGAGGTTGCGCTTAATCCTTCCGTGAAATTAGGGAAATACAAAGGCGTTAAGGTTGATAAGCTGGATACTGAGGTTACAGAAGCGGATGTCGATGAGCAAATCGAACAGGAAAGAAACCGTCAGGCAAGGATCGTAACTGTGGAGGGCAGGGCGATCAAGGAAGGCGATACGGCAGTGATTGATTTTGAAGGCTTTGTAGATGGCGAAGCCTTTGAGGGCGGTAAGGGTGAGAATTATTCGCTGGAGATCGGTTCCCATTCTTTCATTGCGGGATTTGAGGAGCAGCTGATTGGTAAGAATACCGGAGAGGAATGTGAGGTGTCCGTTACTTTCCCTGAGGATTATCATGCGGAGGATCTGGCAGGAAAGCCGGCTGTATTTAAGTGCAAGATACATGAAGTGAAAGAAAAGCAGCTTCCGGAACTGGATGAAGATTTTGCGGATGATGCAGGGTTTGATTCTGTTGAAGATTATAAGGAAGATGTAAAGAAGAAGCTTGCAGAGAAGAAGGAAAAAGAGAGCAAGGAACAGAAAGAGGACGCCGTGATCGACGCGATCATAGAAGAGGCGGAGATGGATATCCCGGAGGCGATGATTGAAACACAGCAGCGTCAGCTGATTGATGAGTTTGCCCAGCAGCTTTCTATGCAGGGACTTTCCTTGGATCAGTATTTCATGTTTACCGGCATGAACAGAGAAATGATGATGGAGCAGACAAAGCCGCGCGCAGAGAAGAAGATCAAGGCGCGTCTGGTGCTGGAAGCTGTTGCTGACGCGGAGAAGATGGAAGTTACTGAGGAAGAATATGAAAATGAGTTAAAGGATATGGCAGAAAGCTACAAGATGGAAGTAGATAAGCTGAAGGATATTCTGGTGGAAGCAGATGAAAAGATGATCAAGAAAGATCTCAGGATCAAGAAAGCGATTGACTTTGTTGTAGCTAATGCGAAAGAAAAATAATATGTGAGAGCCGGACATAATCAAAAATGAAAATATGAAAGAGGTGTTATTCCGTGAATCAGACGATTTATAATGAACTGGTCCCTATGGTTGTCGAGCAGACGAGCCGGGGTGAAAGGTCTTATGACATTTACTCCAGATTATTAAAAGAAAGGATCATCTTTCTGGGTAGTGAGGTAAATGAAGTGACCGCAAGTCTTGTTGTGGCACAGCTTTTATTCTTGGAAGCAGAGGATCCGGAGAAGGACATTCAGATGTATATCAATAGTCCCGGCGGTTCGGTTACAGCCGGTATGGCGATTTATGACACCATGCAGTTTGTAAAATGTGACGTTTCCACCAATTGTATCGGTATGGCGGCAAGTATGGGCGCGTTTCTGCTGGCAGGCGGTGCTAAGGGAAAGAGATTCGCTCTGCCCAATGCGGAGATCATGATCCATCAGCCATTAGGAGGCGCGCAGGGACAGGCGACAGAAATTGAGATTGCCGCAAAGCATATCTTAAAGACGAAAGAAAAATTAAATCGTATATTAGCGGAGAACTGTGGACAGCCGCTGGATGTTGTGGCTGCGGATACCGACAGGGATAACTGGAAGACAGCGGAGGAAGCCAAGGCGTATGGACTGATAGACGATGTGATTACCAAGCGTCCTACCGCAGATAAGAAAGATTGAGCAGGTATATTTTTAGGAGAATAATAGATTATGGCGGGAAAGAGTACAGATAGCAGGATACGCTGCTCATTTTGCAATAAGTCGCAGGATCAGGTTCGGAAGATGATTTCGGGGCCGAATGGAGTATTTATCTGTGACAGTTGCGTGGATATTTGTTCCGATATCATTGAAGAAGAGCTGGACGATTTTGATATGGAGGAAGATGAGGAAGAAGAACAGAAAGACATCAACCTTTTAAAACCGGTACAGATCAAAGAGTTTCTGGACGACTACGTGATCGGGCAGGAGGAAGCGAAAAAGGTTCTTTCGGTAGCGGTATATAATCATTATAAGCGTGTAACGGCGTCGAAGGATCTGGATGTAGAGTTGCAAAAGAGCAATATCATCATGGTGGGGCCTACCGGATCCGGTAAAACATATCTTGCCCAGTCTCTTGCAAAGATCATCAATGTCCCATTTGCGATTGCGGATGCAACGACATTGACGGAGGCCGGATATGTCGGTGAAGACGTGGAAAATATTTTGCTGAAACTAATTCAGGCGGCGGATTATGATATCGATCGTGCGCAGTACGGTATCATTTACATTGATGAGATTGATAAGATTACTAAAAAAAGTGAGAATGTTTCGATCACGAGGGATGTTTCCGGAGAGGGCGTGCAGCAGGCGCTGCTTAAGATCGTAGAGGGTACGCAAGCTTCCGTACCGCCGCAGGGTGGACGAAAGCATCCTCATCAGGAGCTGATTCAGATCGATACGACGAATATTTTATTTATTTGCGGTGGTGCATTTGACGGATTGGAAAAGATCATCGGCGACAGGCTAAATAAAAAATCTATCGGGTTTAATGCGGAGATTACGGTAAAGCCAGAAGATAACATATCAGCGCTTCTGCATGACGTGACGCCGCAGGATTTAATTAAATTTGGTCTGATCCCGGAATTTGTCGGACGTGTACCTGTGACGGTTTCTCTGGAGGGACTGGATAAGGAAGCATTGGTACGTATTCTGGAGGAGCCTAAGAACGCGCTTATCAAACAGTATCAGACATTATTTGATATGGATGAGGTAAAGCTTACTTTTGAGCAGGATGCTGTGGAGGCAATTGCCCAAAAGGCAGTTACCAGAAAAACCGGCGCAAGAGGACTTCGTTCTATCATGGAAGATATTATGATGGACGTTATGTATCAGATCCCGTCAGATGAGACGATTGAAAGCTGTATTATTACCAAGGGTGCGGTTGAAGGAGAGAGTGAACCGATTGTAGTTCATCGGCAGAGTTCAAAGAAAATGCCAAAGAAAAAAGCAGAATGATGCAGAAGGGTAAAGAAAGACCGCAGCTGATGCGGTCTTTTATGTCCAAGATATTACTGAAAATAATAGTTATCATTAGCTATCAATGAACTGACGGTATTGAGAATGGAAGCCGCAGTTATGGAGAGGAAAATGAAAAAGAACGATAACATAGAAAAAGAGAATATGGTACAGGGAATCCCTGTGGTAGTGCTGGCATCTTTGGTCGTTCTTCCCGGAACACGGATGCATCTGGAGCTGGATGACGAGGAGTCTATTGCCAGTGTGGAACATGCAATGGTTATGGATGGAAATGTTTTTCTGGGACTTCAAAGTTCAGAAAAGGAAGAGGTAAAGGCTCTGTCTGATATCCGTCAGATTGGCGTCATGGCAAAGGTAGAGCGGTTCGCCAGAGTATCGGGGAAGCGGGTGCATGTTCTGTTTGAAAGCTGCCAAAGGGCATGTGTATCTTCCCTGACGCTTATAGATGTGGATTATCCTACGGCGGATATTATATTGATACAGGAAGCGGAGCCTGCGAAGCGAGATGTCCTGCGTTACGAAGCAATGCGTAGAGACAGTCTGGAACTGTTCATACAGTATTATGATGGACACGGACAGAGCGACCGGTATCTGTCAGAGCAGTTGAAAAATACTGTGAAGCTGGGAGATTTTCTGGATCTGTTGGCGGGAAACCTGCCGATTTTGGCAGAGCAGAAGCAGAAGATCTTGGATACGGTGGATATTCCTGAAAGATATGAAATTCTTGCGGATATGATGCGTAAGGAGATCGTGACGGATCATATCAGGAAAGAGCTTGGGGAAAAATTATCCGATCAGGTGGAGCAGAATCAGAGAGAATATATTCTGCGGGAACAGCTTGCTTTTATTAAAAAGGAATTGAATAAAAATGCAGGGGAAGATACGGAGGAAGAAAAGTATATAAAGGCGGTGGAAAATCTGACCGCTTCAGAAGAGATCAAGAAAGCCATTAACAAGGAGATCCATCGTCTGGAACTAATGAGTGAATCTTCGTCGGATGCGGCGACACAAAGACTGTATCTTGAGACGCTTTTGGAATTGCCGTGGGATAAGATGTCGGAAGATCATATCCGGCTGAACGAGGCAAGGAAGATCTTGGATGCGGATCATTATGGACTGGAGGATATCAAGAAACGTATCATAGAGTATCTTGCGGTCAGATCATTGACGCAGGAAACGCAGAGTACGATCCTTTGTCTGGTAGGACCGCCGGGTACGGGCAAGACTTCCATCGCGCGTTCCATTGCGGAGGCAACCGGTAAGAAATATGTTCGCGTCTGTCTGGGCGGCGTGCGGGACGAGGCGGAGATCAGAGGACACAGACGGACTTATATTGGCTCCATGCCGGGGCGTATTACGACGGGACTGAAACAAGCAGGTGTAAAAAATCCGCTGATGCTTCTGGATGAGATCGATAAGATGAGTCAGGATTATAAGGGCGATGTGGCATCGGCGATGTTGGAGGTATTGGACTCGGAGCAAAATTGCAATTTCAGGGATCATTATGTAGAATTGCCGATGGATCTTTCTAAAATCATGTTTATCGCGACAGCGAATACAACCCAGACGATCCCCAGACCGTTATTGGACAGGATGGAGATCATTGAATTATCCGGCTATACGGATACGGAGAAATTTCATATCGCTAAGGAGCATCTTTTTCCAAAAGTGCTAAAACGAAACGGTATGCAGCCGAAACAGCTCAGGCTTCAGAATAGCGCGCTACGTGAAGTGATCATGGGTTATACCAGAGAAGCGGGTGTCCGTGAACTGGAAAGGAAGCTGGATAAGATCTGCAGAAGAGCAGCCGCGAATCTAGTGGAACAGCAGCGGGAAGAGGAGGATCATCCTGCGGTAAAGGCATGTACGGTAATCACGAAGAAAGAGCTTACCGATTATCTGGGTAAGGAGAAATACCAAAACAATCGGCGGAATGCCAAGGCAGAGGTCGGGGTCGTCAGAGGACTGGCATGGACCAGTGTGGGTGGAGATACGCTGGAAGTGGAAGCTGGTATCCTGCCCGGAAAAGGTGAAGTGAAGCTGACGGGGCAGATGGGAGATGTGATGAAGGAATCCGCGATGGCGGCAATCAGCTATCTTCGATCCATAGCAGGAACGTATCAGATCAAACCGGAGTATTTTAAGGAGCATGATATTCATATCCATATTCCAGAGGGGGCAGTGCCGAAGGATGGTCCGAGCGCCGGTATTACCATGGCGACAGCAGTATTTTCCGCAATGACGAATCAGAAGGTAAGACCGGAGATTGCAATGACCGGAGAGATTACCCTGCGTGGAAGGATACTGCCGATCGGAGGGCTTAAGGAAAAAACACTTGCTGCCAAACAGGCGGGTATGAAGACGGTACTGGTGCCGGCAAAGAATGAGAAGGATGTGTCTGAAATATCTGACGAGATCAAGTCAGGACTGGATATCGTCTATGTGGAGCGGATGGAGGATGTACTGAAGCTTGCAATAAAAAAATAACAGAGGATAGATTGAAAAATAAGATTGATATCTTATTTTTCAATCAGCAATTTGAGTCAGAGCCTCAAATTGCGCTGATCGCAGACGAGAAACCGCCTGCGCGGATTTCTCATCGCGTGTCATCGCAGTAAAACTGCTCTGACATGGAGAATTTGTATGATTATCAAAAGTGTGGAACTGGAAACCGTCTGCGGTATTACAAGTAAGCTGCCGGAAAATACCTGCCCGGAATTTGCTTTCGCAGGGAAAAGCAATGTGGGAAAGTCATCGTTGATCAACGCCCTGATGCAGAGAAAATCATTGGCAAAGACAAGCTCGCAGCCCGGAAAGACGCAGACCATCAATTTCTATAATATTAATCATGAATTGTATTTTGTCGATCTTCCCGGATACGGATATGCCAAGGTGGGAAAAGAAACGACGGCTAAATGGGGAAAGATGGTGGAACGTTATCTGCATCAGTCGAAGCAGTTAAAGGCGGTCTTTTTGCTGATTGATATCCGCCATGAGCCGTCCGCCAATGATAAAATGATGTATGAATGGATTGTGGCTCAGGGATTTGAACCCGTGATCATTGCCACGAAGCTGGATAAGATCAACAGGAGCCAGATACAAAAACAGGTGAAGTTGATCCGGCAGACGTTGGGAACTAAAAAAGAGAACGCCATTATTTCGTTTTCCGCATTGTCGAAGCAGGGACGGGACGAGATTTACGAATTGATAGAACAGCAGAAATGAGGACATACAAAACGCCTCCGGTAGCAGCCGGAGGCGTTTTTGCATATGCTATAGTGTACGCGAAAGCAATGAGCAGTGCGTTCACGAGTGAAACCATATGCCGCAGGAAGCTTGCTTACTAGCGGCATTATGGTTTCACTCGTGAACATAGGGCGAAGCCCGCGAGCGAGATGAAGCAAAGCGGAATCGAGCTAAGCACTGCGGGGATGGGCATGCAAGCGAACATAGGGCGAAGCCCGCGAGCGAGATGAAGCAAAGCGGAATCGAGCTAAGCACTGCGGACTTATGATGTTATATCCGCAATGAAATTTCTTAGGCGGTTATGTAAAACTTGTAAAATGTTATGGAATGTATTTCACTGCCAGAGTTTTATAAGACATGATTTTGTAATCACTAATATAATATTTATCTATGGAGGTAACCGGATGGAAAAGGTCTTGGTCATGGGCGGTGACAGCAGGCAGTATTATGTTGCGGAAACGATGCAAAAGAATGGTTATTGCGTATGCTGTTATGGTGTGCCCGTTAAGGAAAAAGGCAAGCTGGAAATTTTGAAAACCACCACGTTAAAGCTGCAGATAGGAGAAGCGGATATCATCGTACTGCCGATTCCCGTATCAGTAGATGGCAAGACGATCAAGCAGGAGACGGCTGATGATGTGGTACTATTATCGGAGTTATATGAGAATTTAAAGGAAGGACAAAAACTCTATGGAGGTCTTTTCTCGGAGCAACTTGTAAAAACATGTAAGGAAAAGGGAGCGCTTTTATATGATCTGATGAAGGACGAATCTGTTGCAATCGGCAACGCCATTGCTACGGCAGAAGGAGCGGTCGTGGAATCAATGATGCTGGGCGAGGAAACGCTTCATGGCAAAGAATGTCTTGTCATTGGTTATGGAAAATGCGGAAGTGTTCTGGCAGATAAGTTAAAGGGACTGCAGGCAAAAGTGACTGTGATGGCAAGAAATACGGTCAGCCGCACGAAAGCGCGCGCCATGGGCTACGAAGTCAGGGAGATGTTTGAACGCGGCGATGAACATATGGAAAAATATACGTATGTATTTAATACGGTGCCGGCACTGGTACTTACTGAACAGGTATTGTCCCGATTGGACGCAAATGTAGTGATCATTGACATTGCGTCCAAGCCGGGTGGTACAGACTTTGATTACTGCCGGTATGCGGGGATCAAAGCAAAGCTTTCCCTTGGACTTCCGGGGAAATATGCCCCGAAGACATCCGGGGAAATCTTAGCCGAGGCGATTATGTCACAGTTCTCCAAAAACTGCATATGATAATTCATCAACGGATATCAAAAGGAAGGGGTATGCTGGTATGAAATTATCAGAGTGCACTGTGGGGATCGCCATTACAGGTTCTTTTTGTACGTTTGATAAAGTTTTAAAAGAAATCGAAGCACTAAAGGAGAAAGGTGCAAATCTGATCCCGATCTTTTCCGATCATGCAGCGGAACTGGATAACCGATTCTGGAAGGCGGCGGAATATCGTGAGCGGATACAGAATATCACGGGTAATCAAGGGATCTTTACCATACAGGAGGCAGAGCCGATCGGTCCCAAGGCGTATCTGGATGTGCTGGTGATCGCGCCATGCACCGGCAATACGCTGGCAAAGCTTTGCAACGGCATCACTGATACGGCAGTCCTGATGGCAGCCAAAGCTCATCTGAGAAATGGGAAGCCGTTAGTCATAAGCGTTTCGACCAATGATGCGCTGGGAATCAATTTTAAAAATATCGGTGCGCTGATGGCAATGAAAAATATTTATTTTGTGCCATTTGGACAGGACGATTGCGTTAAGAAACCCAATTCCATGATTGCGAAAGTCGATCTGATCGGGGATACGATCTTGGAGGCATTGGAAGGCAGACAGATCCAGCCGGTGATCGTACCGCTGTAAAAGAGAAACTGCCCGGGATAACCGGACAGTTACATATATTTTCATACATTTATTCTTAGAAATCAGATCAGAAAATTTTTTCGTTCCTTTATTTTATCATAAGGTCAGGACAGGCGTATATCAATCCGGTACTCACGGATCCAGAAATCGATCTGTAACAGATATGCCATCATCTGTGGACCGCACATCAGCTGGCCATACCAGGGCGCGCCATAATCTTTCGGGTTGGCAAGAAACTGCTGCAACGCTTCCATATCCAGAAAATTATGCAGCGGTGATTCGCTGTCTTTGACCACCTCCGATAACATGTCGGACAGCAATTTCTCGTAATAGGGATTGTAAGTCTTTGGAAACGGACTCTTTTTGCGCAGCAGGATCTGTCTGGGCAGAAGATATTCCGCAGACTGACGCAGCAGCGATTTGACCAGTCCGTTTCTTGCTTTCATGCTCCATGGTGCGTTATAGACATATTCTGCAAGTCTCCGGTCGGCAAAGGGAATTCTTGCCGTCAGTCCGGTGGAACGGGCGCAGCGATCCATACGGGTCAGGAGCGTCTGCATAAACCAATGGATCGTCAGGTAGGTATAACGGCGTCTGCAGGCATCGGTCGGTGATTCATCCGGCAACACGTTGATTCCGCGTATCGCTTGATGGTATGTTTCGCTGATATAATCCTCCATGTTCAGAAATTCCAGAAAAGACCCTTTTAATAGTTGCTTACGCGGCGCGCAGTCAGCGGTCCATGGAAAGGTGTCGGCCTGCAGCAGGTCTTCCCGGTGGAACCACGGATAACCGCCGAAAATCTCGTCAGCACATTCTCCGGTATATGCAACATTTTTAATCTCTTTTACTTTCCCGCAGAAATATAACAGGGAGGAATCCACATCTGCCATGCAGGGAACGTCATGGGAGCGTACGGAATCTTTTAACATATCGGCAAGCGTCTGGTGGTCGCAGGTCAGATAGTAATGCTCGCTGCCAAGGAATTTGATCATGGCATCTACGTAAGGACGGTCCTGAGAGGGCTGAAAGGAAGATGCTTTGAAATATTTATCATTCTGATCAAAATCAAAGGATACCGTGACCAGACGCTGACCGCGTTCCTTCATTTCCCTGGCAAGGTATGCGCTGACGATGCTGGAATCAATTCCGCCGGAAAGCAGACAGCAGAAGTCTTCATCCTGCATAAGTTCTTCCTTGATGATGCCGGATAACAGTTCTGCCGTATGGCGCACGGTGGCTTCATAATTTTCAAAATGTGCAGTGCAGGGCAGAGACCAGTAAGGTGTAGAGCAGCAGCCATAACGGTTGACTGAGATACAGCAGGCGGGCTTTACTTCATAAATGTTGTCAAATACAGTCTTTCCCGGTGTATGGGCAGGACCGATGCTGAAGAGTTCATTTAAGCCATTTTTGGATACAACTGGAGCGTTTTCGGAATAAGCCAGAAGGGATTTCAGCTCGGAAGCGAAGATGATACAGTCGTCCTGTGTGGTGTAAAAGAGTGGTTTGGTTCCGAAGTGATCACGGAACAGGTAAAGCGTTTCGTGACGTGCGTCAAAGATCACAATGCTGAAATTGCCGTTTAATTTTTGAATGAATTCTATGCCGTATTCCATAAAACCTACCAATATAATTTCGGAAAGACAGCTGTCTTTTGCTTCATAACCACGTATCCTTAACAGTTCAAGAAGTTCTTCCCTATTAAATACATTGCCATCTACTGCAATATAGCAGCAGCGGTCTTTAAGGCAAAGGTGGTAAGAGGTGGATCCAATGACTGCAAAATGTTCGGTATGCAATGAAACTCCGGGCTCATTGCTGATCCGGCAAAGCGGTTCGCTGATGATGTTCAGTTTATCCTGCAGGTATTCCTCTTGGTATTCTCTTTGCAAGGTATAATCAAAAAATCCGGAAAATCCGTTCATGGGTATCCTCAGATCATTTCTTTGTTTTCATAAATATGCAGCAGCCGGGGAAGATATGCCGAAATGAAGGTTGAATATAAAAAAAATGGAAAAATAAAAAAGAATAAAAAAAATGCAAAAAAATCATACTAAACATAACAGAAATATTGTTGTTAGAAAGGAGTAGATAGATATGCAAGGAAAAGCTATTGTCATGGCAGAAGTAATCATTTCCATCGTTTTAGTATGGATGGGGCTTGCTGGTATCCATGTTCTCTGGATTGACAGTGCGCGTTCTGCGGCTATTACACTTGGGGTGATCGGTGCAGTTTTCTGTGCTGCCAATTCCTATAAATTCCTGATCACTCGTCCCGGACATCCGATTTCCATCGTTGGAAGCGTTATCGGGGTGGTCGCGGTGATCGGTCTTCTTGTACAAGTCTTTGACTGGAAAGGATTTCCCATTCTGGGCAATTCCAATATCACCTTGGTGATCTTAGGACTTGGTATCATTACAAAAGGCGTTATGGGAAGGTTTCAGGGAGTATTGAGGCCTGTGGCGGAGTAGAGTTCATCACATTTGCGCTTAGAAAAAACACCCTGCCGTTATCTGTTGAGATTTACAGCAGGGTGCTTTTATGTAATCAAATCGTTACGCTTTGTAGTTGATGATCTCCTCCAGAAGAAGAGGAACCTGTGTACCCATCGTTTCATCAGTGAACTGACAGGTGCCCACTGCTTTGTGACCGCCGCCGCCGTACTTTAACATCAATGAGCCTACATCAACATTACTGGTGCGGTTTAAGATGCTGTAACCGACAGCGCAGGAACATCCTAGGCCGCCGCGTCCGCTGACGATCCATACAGAAATGTTCTGCTCAGGATACATGCTGTAAATCATAAAACGGTTACCGGAATAAATGGGGTCTACTCCGCGCAGATCCGTGATAATGACATCTTTCTCAATGCGAGTATGGGCTTTTACCATTTCTTTGAACTTTTCGGACTGTTCACGATATACCTCAATACGCTCTACCACATCGGGAAGCGCAAGAATTTGGTCGGTACTCATAGTGCGGCAACATTCCATCAATTCTTCCATTAGTTTATAATTGGGAATGGTAAAATTGCGCCATCTTCCAAGACCGGTACGGGGATCCATCAAAAAGCCCACCAGAATCCAGCCGGTTGGGTTCTGGATCTCGTCAATGGTCAGATTGCCGGAGTCTACTTTGTCAACAGCAACCATCATGTCGTCAAAATGTGCGAAACGTTCCTTGCCGCCATAATATTCATAAATAATACGGGCACAGGAAGGAGTGATACGGCTTTCTCCTTTGTATTTGCCTGCCAGCTGGTTGCGCTCATGTTCACTGGAATGATGGTCGAACCAGAGTCCGCATCCTTCCACAAAGGGAACATTGGCCAAACAGTCATCTTCCGTTACTTCTACAAGACCATCCTGGATATCCTTAGGATGGGCAAATTTCCAGCTGTCAATGATGCCGGCTTCCAACAAAAGCGCGCCGCAAGCCAGACCGTCAAAATCAGAACGTGTTATCAGTCTCATATCCTTACTCCTTTTGGTTACTAGATTTGTGAATGCTTTTTTACTATTATAGCGAATAATGTGTCTTATGACAAGAACTCAATTAAGAAAGAATGAGCTTTTTCTTTATTATTTTATTTTTTTGTGGTATGCTTATGGAGTGAGATGCGCGAATGAAATGATGCATTGCGTTTATTTATGTCGTTTGATTTTAAAGTAGGTGCTTGCAAAGGAGTTGAGTCCGGCTTACATAACTTTTTGTCAGAACAACTATGTTCCAAAAACATCATAAATGAAATCATTTTTGGAACATAGTTGTTCTGACAAAAAGTTATGCAAACCTCATGGACAGAATTGTGGAAGAAAAAATTATTCAGGAGAGGAGAAAAAGTACTGGCATGGACGAAAAGACGGAAATAAAAAAAGATGAGGGAATAGAAGAAAGGGTTAGCAAAAATTTTATTGAACAGGCGATCGATAAGGATCTTGCGGAGGGAGTCTATGATACGGTGCATACCAGATTCCCACCGGAGCCGAATGGATATCTGCATATCGGGCATGCGAAAAGTATACTTTTGAATTACGGACTGGCTAAGAAGTATGGCGGTAAGTTCAATATGCGTTTTGACGATACGAATCCCACCAAGGAAAAGACAGAGTTCGTAGAGGCGATCAAACAGGATATTGAGTGGCTGGGCGCTGACTGGGAGGACAGGCTGTTTTTTGCATCGGATTATTTTGAACAGATGTATGAAGGGGCGGTTAAACTGATCAAGAAAGGTAAGGCTTATGTGTCTGACCTTACGGCGGAGGAGATCAGAGAATACAGAGGTACATTGACGGAGCCGGGAAAAGAGGATCCATCCTGTAATAGAAGCGTGGAAGAAAATCTTGCGATGTTTGAAGATATGAAGGCTGGAAAATATGCGGATGGAGAAAAGGTGCTGCGCGCAAAGATCGATATGGCTTCGCCGAATATGAACATGCGGGATCCTGTCATTTACCGTGTTGCCCATATGAACCATCACAATACCGGCGATAGGTGGTGCATTTATCCCATGTATGACTTTGCCCATCCTATTGAGGACGCAATCGAGGGAATTACGCACTCGATCTGTACGCTGGAGTTTGAAGATCACAGACCGCTTTATGACTGGGTAGTGAGAGAGTTGGAATATGAAAGACCGCCAAGACAGATCGAATTTGCTAAAATGTATCTGACCAATGTTGTGACGGGAAAGCGTTATATCAAGAAGCTCGTGGAAGACGGTATTGTGGATGGTTGGGATGATCCGAGACTGGTTTCCATCGCGGCGCTTAGGAGACGTGGATTTACGCCGGAGTCGATCCAACGTTTTGTGGAGCTGTGCGGCGTCAGCAAAGCCAATGCTTCGGCGGATTATGCCATGCTTGAATACTGCATCCGGGAAGACTTGAAATTAAAGCGTCCCCGTGTCATGGCGGCGTTAGATCCGATCCGCCTGATCATTGACAATTATCCGGAGGGGCAGGTAGAGGAACTGGAGATTCCGAATAATCTTGAAAATGAATCTCTGGGCAGCAGGAAGGTGCCGTTTTGCAGGGAACTTTATATCGACAGGGAAGATTTTATGGAGGAACCGCCGAAAAAATATTTCCGTCTGTTTCCGGGCAATGAGGTAAGACTGATGAGCGCGTATTTTGTCACCTGTACCGGTTTTGAGAAGGATGAAAATGGCAAAGTGACCGTTGTTCATGCCACATATGATCCGGAAACAAAGCAGGGCAGCGGATTTAACGCAAGGAAGGTCAAGGGAACGATCCACTGGGTTCCGGCACCCTATGCGGTAAAAGCGACCGTCCGTTTATATGAGAATCTTGTTGACGAGGAAAAGGGCGTTTATAATGAGGAAGACGGTAGCATCAATCTGAATCCGAATTCGTTGATCGAATTAAAGGACTGCTGTCTGGAACCGTCTCTTGCGGAGGCAAAACCCTATGAGAGTTTCCAGTTTGTCAGACAGGGATTTTTCTGTGTAGATTATAAGGATTCCAAGCCGGAGGCGCTGGTGTTTAACCGGATCGTCGGGTTAAAGAGTTCTTTTGTATTGCCAAAATGATGGGAAAATGGTTTAATAATATAGAAGCGCGAAGGCGTATTAAAAACGGTAAGATTTATCAATATCATTTTTAGAAAGGGAAGGTACGCATATGTCAATTCTCAGCGGATTAGAATCGCTTGGGCTGGGCGGTCTGGAAAATGTAAATATTTATGGATCAGATAAAGATAAAAAGGAAAGTGGAAATCCTGAGGAAAAAAATGAAAAAGCGGTGATTAATGAGGAGGATTATCTTCTGCAGAAGACATTTGAGTGTCCGGTATGCGATGAGGAATTTAAACAATCGATCATACGACATAACAAGATCAGAAATTACGGACATGATCTGGATCTGCGGCCACGTAATGAAGGCGTGGATACACTGAAGTATGATGTCGTAGTCTGCAATCATTGCGGTTACGCCAATATGGTAAAGTTTCATGGTCCGCTGCCGAGACCTCATCGAAAAATGCTTCAAGAAAACATTATGCCAAAGTTTAAACCGATGCAGACGGAAGGCATCGTCATTACATATGAGGAAGCGGTGATACGTTATAAGCTGGCGCTGATGAATGCTGTGGTTCGTCAGGCAAAGGACAGTGAAAAGGCATTCATTGCATTGAAGCTGTCGTGGATCTACAGAGGCATGCGGGAAACGCTGCCGAAGGATACGGAAAACTATGAAGATACTGTGGAGATGCTGATGGCGCAGGAACGGGAGAACCAGAAGATCGCGCTGGAAGGATTTTCTAAGGCGATGACTGCGGAGACGCCTCCGTATGCCGGACTAAATGACGATACGCTGGATTATCTGCTGGCGGTTTTAAATATGGAAGCCGGCGAGTATGCCAAATCAAAAAGAATCCTTTCGAGTATCCTTTCTTCGCCAAAGGCGACTAAGGTGCAGAGATCTCAGGCCGAGGAAGTGCTGGAGGAATTGAAAAAGCGGATGAAATAAAAGAAATGCTTCACTGAAAAAACCACCGCATAAGTAATGCGGTGGTTTTCAAATAACTATCGACAGATAACTATCGTCATATGACGATAGTTATTGCTCATCATCAAAGAAATCTTCTGTGGTAGAGGAACCTTCAGTCGATGCATTCTCAGGAGCTTTCGCATTGGCGGAATCGGTGCTGCCGACACTATCAGCTGCAAGGTTTTCTGCGGCTTCTTCCGCGGTTCCTTCCGCTGATTCCTTTAGATCATCAAAGATATCGTCGATGATCACGTCATCTTCCACGTCTTCTTTTTGCAGTTTCCTGCTGACTTTGGAAACGGCTTCCTTTGCTTTACCGAAAGTATCGCTGACAAATGCTTTTGCATTGTCCAAATTTAAAGGGATATAATGTCGGTCCTTTGCCTGCGTATCATCCGCAGCGTCCTCGAAATTGTCAAAATCGTCAAATTCATCCGCAACCGCTGCTTTTTGTTTATTTTGAAGATAATGATATACGCCTGCTGTTGCCGCTCCAATCACAAGGCCCCATAATATCATATTTCCTTTTTTCTTTGCCATAATTCTATCTCCTTTCAGATATTGAACAGATTAGCTATATTGTAATATAAAATCTTATAAAAGAAAAGAACTTTTTATTGCGTATGTTCGATAATTATGGTAAAATCTTGACGTTATGAGATTTTCCTATATAGTAGGATACATAGATTGTGCTATTCTTATGCATGTAAATTGAAGATTGCGCAATGGAGAGCAGGATGAAAGGTAAGGTAGTCGTATGGTTCAGGTTGCGGTATTTGGGTATGGTACTGTGGGCAGCGGTGTTGTGGAAGTTCTGGAGACCAACCAAAAGGAGATAGGCAAGAGAGCAGGAGACGGGATCCGTGTAAAATATGTATTGGATATTAGGGATTTTCAAGGTGATCCGATTCAGGAAAGGATCGTGCATGATGTGGATGTCATCCTGACAGATCCTGAAATCAAAGTGATTTGTGAGACAATGGGTGGTATTGAACCGGCATATACATTTACTAAAAAGGCGTTGACGAGCGGAAAGAGCGTATGCACTTCCAACAAAGAACTGGTGGCGGCTCATGGTGCAGAATTGATGCGGATTGCAGGAGAACATCAGTGCAGTTATCTGTTTGAAGCAAGCGTAGGCGGCGGCATTCCAATCATCCGCACGATGAATGATGCGCTGACTGCGGAAAAGATTGACCGGATCGAGGGCATTTTAAACGGAACGACGAATTATATTCTGACCAAAATGGAACGGGACGGCTCTGATTTTGATATGATATTAAAAGAGGCGCAGGAGCTTGGCTATGCGGAGCGCAACCCGGCAGCAGATGTTGAAGGGCACGATGCCTGCAGGAAAATTGCGATCCTTTCTTCTATATTATACGGGCATAACGTGGATTACAAACAGATCTATACAGAAGGAATCACAAAGATCACACCGAGGGATTTTGCGTATGCCAAAGCGCTTGACTGCAAGATTAAATTGATCGGTCTTTCCGTAATTACGAAGGAAGGCGAGTTTGCCATGGTAAGTCCCAGACTTGTGCCGTCATCTAGTCCTATCGCAGGTGTAAATGACGTATTTAATGGAATCCAGATACACAGCAATATGTTAGATACTTCTTTGTATTACGGAAGGGGAGCAGGGAAGCTTCCTACCGCAAGCGCAGTGGTCGGAGATGTGGTAGAGTGTGTGAAGAAGCTTGGCACAAGTATTCCGGCAGCATGGGATGAGACGGAAAAGAAACTGACGGAAAACGGAGCATTCCGGCAGCGGTATCTGGTTAGAATCAAAGGGACCCCCGAAGCGTTGCAGCAGAAGGCGGAAGATGCATTCGGCAAGGTGCAGGCTGTGCAGATTCCGGAAGCAGCGGATGAGTTTGCTGTCCTGACGGAGGAGATAAGCGAGCGGGAATATCTTAATGCGGCAGAGGGATTTGCGGAGATTATCAGTATGATAAGATCATAAATATGATAAGATCATATAAATGATTAGACAAAATGTCCAAAAGACATGCAATAACAATGTAAGAAAGGAAAGAAGGCAGGGATATGTTAATCGTAAAGAAATTTGGAGGTACTTCGGTTGCCAACAAAGAAAGGATCTATAATGTGGCAAGGCGGTGTATAGACGAGTATCAGAAGGGCAACGATGTTGTGGTCATCCTTTCCGCAATGGGAAAAATGACGGATGAACTGATTGAAATGGCAAAGAATATCAATCATAATCCCTCGAAGCGTGAGATGGATATGCTCTTAACGACAGGAGAGCAGACCAGTGTGGCGTTGGCGGCGATGGCATTTGACGCGCTCGGTGTTCCGGCGATTTCACTGAATGCGTTTCAGGTAGCAATGCATACGACTTCCAACTATTCCAATGCAAGATTGAAGAGGATTGATACGGAACGGATCCGTCATGAGCTGGATCAGAGAAAGATCGTGATTGTTACGGGATTCCAAGGGATCAATAAGTATGGCGATTATACGACGCTTGGACGCGGCGGCTCAGATACGACGGCGGTAGCACTGGCAGCGGCGCTAAAGGCGGATGCCTGCGAGATATATACGGATGTCGATGGTGTCTATACGGCAGACCCGCGTATTGTAAGGAACGCAAAGAAGCTTACGGAGATCACATATGATGAGATGCTTGATCTTGCAACGCTTGGAGCGGGAGTGCTTCATAACCGCTCGGTAGAAATGGCAAAGAAATATGGTGTTCAGCTGGTGGTTCGCTCCAGTCTGACCAATGAAGAAGGAACAGTATTGAAGGAGGAAGTAAAAGTGGAGAGAATGTTAATCAGCGGAGTGGCATCTGATAAGAATTGCGCAAAGATTTCAGTAGTTGGATTGAGCGATAAACCGGGAACGGCTTTCCGGTTGTTTGATGCGTTGGCATCAGCTAATATCAACGTCGATATGATCCTACAGTCTGTAGGACGTGACAATACACAGGATATCGCGTTTACGGTAGTCGGAGATTATGCAGATGACGCAGTGAAGGTGATCGAGGATAATAAATCAAGGCTGAAATATCAGAAGCTGGAATGCGAAAAGGGCGTTGCCAAAGTATCCATCGTCGGCGCCGGCATGATGAGCAATCCGGGTGTGGCTGCAAAGATGTTCGAGTGCTTATATAACAGCAATATCAACATCAAGATGATCTCTACCTCTGAGATCCGCGTTACAGTACTGATTGACGAGAAGGAAGTGGAAAAGGCAGTTAACGCGGCGCATGATATCTTTGGTCTGGCGGACTGACAGAGCATTTGAAAAATAAACAGAATATACGAAATGATTCCGGCGCTGTCCTGTAGAAAGGGCGGCGCCGGATTTTTGTTATCGCCAATCCTTTTTAACAAATTGAAAAGTTCACGATTTACATAATATTTATATCTTGCGTAACTCCTATAGAAATGGTATGATTAAATCGGTTATATTTGTCGATATGTGTCAATATATGTCAATGAAATATTGGCTGCAGGTACGATCATTCTTTGATACTGACATTAGTTGAGTGATGGAAAGGCACGGTTATAGATCATGGCGAAAGAAAATCATTCAGGGAGAAAGCGTGATTCCCGCAGGGAAGAAAGACGAAGAAGAAGAATCAGAAATCAGATCATAGCGTATCTGGTGCTGGTGCTTTTGGTCATAGGGATATTCGCAGGTGGATATTTCGGTATCCGGTTTTTGATAGCACATTTTAAAACGGGGAATCAGCAGATCATTACGTCGAATAACCAGATTGCCGACTCGGAAACGGCGGAAGGTTCCGGTGTGATCTCTACGCCGGAAGAAATGATTTCAGAGAATGAGGCACCGGTTCAGGACCCGGTCGATCCATTGCAGGAGGAGATTGCGGCTTACATAAGTTCCATGACCTTGGAACAGAAGGTAGCGAATCTGTTTGTTGTTACGCCGGAGTCCATTACTGGAGTGACGACAGCGACTCAGGCCGGAGATGGGACACGTGCAGCTCTGGGGGAATACGCGGTAGGCGGTATCGTCTATTCAGCAAGAAACGTTCAGAGCGCAGATCAGTTTAAGGAGATGATCACAAATACAAAAAATATGTATCGGGAGCTTTATAATCAGGAACTTTGGGTGATTGTGCGTGAGGAAGGCGCAGTCAATGTCATTGCAGGCAGCGCAACCGGCGTAACAGCGCAGCAGCCAGCCGGAGAGATTGGAACTTCTGGGGATACGGGCAATGCTTATCAGGCTTATATGGCAATAGGAGCTTATCTGAATGAATATGGAGTTGATGTGAATCTTGGACCGGTCTGCGATGTGCCGACGGAGGGTTCTTATCTGGGGGAGCGTGCGTTTAATACGGATGCAGATATCGTAACATCCATGGTTCCGTCAGCGGTAAATGGGCAGAGCGATTTTGGTATCATCACCTGTCTGACGGCATTTCCGGGGCAGGGGTCGCTTAACGGCGATCCGGCGAATGGCACGGCGACGACAGAAAAAACGTTAGATGAAATGCGGTCCTTTGATTTCCTACCTTTTTCCTCAGGTATCGTGGCGGGAGCGCAGATGGTTATGGTGTCTAATATGACGGCGGCAGAGGAAACAGTTCCCTGTTCTTTGTCTTCCGTGATAATCACAGATATACTTCGTGGAGAGTTAGGTTTTCAGGGAGTTGTAATTACAGCAGATTTGGATCAGAAAGCGATCACGAATCATTATACTTCCGGAGAAGCTGCAGTTATGGCATTGCAGGCGGGAGCCGATATGATCATGAAGCCGGCCAATGTCGCGGAGGCATATGCGGCGGTGTTGGCAGCAGTTGCTGACGGTACACTTACGGAAGAGCGGATAGATGAGTCGCTTACTAGAATTTATACGATTAAGATGGCAGATTAGATAGTAGGATAAGGTGATAGACTATCTTAAGAAACAGCCTGACAGTTCTTGGATTGCTTTTTCTTCATCAACGCCGTCGGCAGTCAGTTCTAAAGTCTTTCCCTCTGTTAACTTGAGGATAGACATTCCCATAATGCTTTTCATGTTGATTTTTTTGTCCTGATCGATAATGTACAGGGAAGCTTCGTAATGACATGCTGACTGTACCAGATACGGTATTAAATCGATTCCCAAAACCTTTTCGATTTTAATCGTTTTTGTAATCATAGCGATCTCCTTTGATTCACCGGGTTATTTGTCAAGAACACGATTCTTGCGTTTTCCCATCATCGTCGGTAGGTATTTCAATGGCTATTGGGATATTTTAGGATTCTTAACAAAACAAAAGGATCTGACAATCAAAAAGACATTGTTGCCAAACCCCCATTATAGAGCGATAGACGGGACTCGAACCCGCGAGCTCAACCTTGGCAAGGTCGTGTGCTACCAACTGCACCACTATCGCACATCTGTATCTGCTGATTGCTCTCACAGACAATACATACTATACTACACCATTTATAATTTGTCAATTATTTTTTTCTCTTTTTTGTAATATTAATTTCACTCCCATGGCGCTATTATTTTTTGGTTTTCGAAAATTTTCTAAGGCACAAAATATGTAAAAAAATGGTATTTTCAGCCCCATTATCTAGCGGTTGACATAAGCGAAATGAAACTATATGATGATATTATCTCAAAATTAAGATTGAATAACTGCGCAAGGTGATGTGCAGAAATGAGGATCAATATGGGTTCAATGGTGAGAAAATGCGGAGCAGTATTTCTGGCATTTCTTATCTTATGTTCCGGGATTTCCGCGACAGCTGCAGAGAACCGGAGCGTGGATGCAGACGACAATAACATATATGAAGTTCTTGCGCGTTCTAATATGCGTGCGGAACCGTCAATCAATGGAGCCTGGGTGATGACGATCCCACAGGGGGCTGTAGTCAGATGTCTGGGGACGGATGATGCGGAATTTAGCGAGATCGTATATGAAGGGGTAACAGGATATATTTATTCCGGATGTATACGACGGATGATAAATGTGCCGCCCATTACGGAGGAAGCTACGCCGGTCGAACGAAGTGGTAGCCAAGAGGGATCTATTGTGAATGAAAGCAGCCACTCCACGATTCTTGGCAGCGTAACGGGACTCGGTGGTCTGACGAATACTTTTTCCGCGGAGCAGGCTACGGTGCAGACGATGGAGGAATTGCGGGTAGAGGTGCTGGTCAATGCCAATCTGCGTGGCGGACCTTCGATAGAGACAAGGAGACTGACTACCGTTCCGGAGGGAACGAAAGTGATCTTCTTGGATGAAGGTGAAAATGGATTTACGCATATCTCTTATCAGGGTCAGACGGGATATATTTATACAAAACTTCTGGACCTGGGAGATTCCATGGCTTCGGACAGCGGCATCGCGTCTACGGTTACGACGAGGGAGATGCAGAATTCCAGTGGGGGAGGAAGAAACAACAGTGGAAATACACTGATGGCGCAAAGAGGAATTCTGTCTAACCGGAATGAAATATCTACACCGATCGCAGTAGAGGTGGAAGATGTGGCGGCTGTATCTGATATGATCGAGGTACAGACGATTGTAGCATCCGCTGCACAGGCGGAAGCGGCTGTGAGGTCAGCGGGAACTGTGACAGGCGGCATGGAATATGAGATCCGCAGCCGTGCTAATATGAGAACTTCTCCCTCTGTGGAGGGCGGCTGGATCACAACGCTTCCGGCGGGAGCAGATGTAATCAGTCTGGGAGAGACTGCCGGCGGATATACCATGGTGCAGTATGATGGTATTACGGGATATGTGTTGGAAGATGTTCTCGTTGATAAGGTGGATATCTCCAAACTTGGCACGGAACCGGTTTTGTTTACGGTGACAGCGTATTGTTCGTGCAGGATTTGCTGTGGTAATTACAGCCCGGAAGTGACGGGACGTGAAGCACGGACATCAACGGGATCGATCCCGCAGCAGGGGAGGACGATTGCGGTTGATCCGACTGTCATTCCTTATGGTACAAGCGTACATATTGACGGCATGGGAGATTATATTGCAGAGGATTGTGGCGGCGCCGTTAGACAGAATCATATTGATGTATATTTTGAATCTCATGAGGCAGCGTTAATGTTTGGATCACGCAGGTTATATGTTACCATTAATGATTGATTACCGGAGGATATTTGTTATATAATATACTTAAAATCATTGGGAAGATAAAAATAATAAAATATAGAAAATAATCGGGGGTGTTGCAAGTGAAGGTATGTGCGCAATGTGGAACAAAAATCGGCAGAAAGGACAGATTTTGCGGTAAATGCGGTGGGACGATTTTTAACGAAACATCGTCAAAAACAAAATTTTGCGTATATTGCGGCGTTGCGATGGACGCTAAGGCAAAGTTTTGTCCTAAATGCGGTAAATCTAATGAAGGAGATATTTCTCTATCATTTTTAAGTGAAAAGAAGGAAGTGCCAGAAGAACTGGAACTGGACTTCTTGAAAGAAAAGCAGCAGCCTGTTGAGACAGGAGTTCCTGTGTTTACGGTCCAGTCGGCGGAAGTGAATCCGGTCCAGTCGGCGGAAGTAATGCCGGCTCAGGAAGCGGTGTGGCAGGAAGAAGAAAAGCGGAGGATAGAGGAAGAAGAGGCTGTCCGGAAAGCAAGGGAAGAATTCAAACGCGCCGAAGAGGAACTCAGAAAGGCTGAGCAGGAGGCGGCACGTAAGTTTGAAGAAGAACGCGCTAGAGCGGAAGAAGAACGTAAGCGCGCGGAAGAAGAGGCAGCGCGAAAAGCGGAAGAAGAACGTAAGCGCACCGAGGAAGAGGCGGCACGTAAGGCGGAAGAAGAACGCAGTAAAGCGGCATAAGCAGAAGACATATAAGCGGAAGAATCAACGCTAAATGATGATGATACTCCAAAAA
>JAIDPF010000049.1 GCA_029062895.1 Lachnospiraceae bacterium | reverse complement strand
TTGATAAATTCCACATGATATAACTAATGCCGTGACGGTTCAATGTTTGAAGCCACAATTTTGTTTCTTCAAGATTCATAGCCCCAGCACCGTCGGCAGCGCATATGCCGAATTCGGTAACAAAAATGGGAAGACCGTCCTCAATAGCTTTTTCCATAACGCGACGGAGATTTTCTTTGTGAGTATCTGCATAAAAATGCAGTGTATAGAGCAGATTATCATAGGAAAGCGGGGCCGCCGCCGCCTCATCCACACACTGGGACCACTTGGGTGTACCGACAACGATCACTTTGCTGTCGTCAATCGCTTTGATTGCGGGGATGACAGTATCGGCATATCTGCAGATATCTTTCCATGTGGTGTCGCCATTTGGTTCGTTGCATATTTCATAGATGATATGGTCATAATCCTTTAAGACAGGGCACATCTTTTGAAAAAAATGTACCGCCATATCAATATAAGTATTGGGATCCGGATCTAACAGGCAGTGCCAGTCGATGATCAGATAGATACCTAATTTTGCCGTGATCTCGGCCGCTTTTTGAATCAAGGATTCCAGAGTTTCCCGATGCGCGTCATCTCCGGTGGCATAACCTTGAAATCCGTCGGCGTCACCGGAATACATGGCAAGGCGGAAGACGTTGATCTTCCATTCGTCTGTCATCTGGGTGAGAGCCGATTCATTAACATATTCCGGATAATTGGATAGGTTGTGCGTGCTTAGACCCCGAAGCTGGCAGGGATTGTTATGTTCATCTGTGAGCTGAGTTCCCTGAACATGGAGTTTTCCGTGCAGACCGAAGGGAGTTGCCGTGTTGTTTCGTATCGTTGCGCATGTAGTCATAATGGTATCCTTTCTAAGAGATATATTTGCTATTATAGAATATTTGTGACCTCTGTTTTTACCTGTTTTTTATTGCGAAAAATAGCGATAGTTCTTTAACATATATAATAAAATATATAAGGAAGTTTTGCAACTAAAAAAGCTGGAAATTCAGATTATTTTCCGTTATAATAAATGTGGCTTTTGATGGGTAAGCCGTGTAAATCGGCAGGATCCTCAGGTAGTAGCAGAAAGGCAGGGCATCAGTAAAAGCGATGATAAAATATATTCCGGAAGGAAAATTATGGCGTCTCATTTCCATTAGTATCTATGCGGTTTTTTATTTAAGCTTGTTTTTCATTTTGGAAAACAGAACGATGGAGTCCTATCATATCATAGAATGTGGGATTGACAGGTGGATCCCATATTGCGGCGTTTTTATCGTGCCGTATCTGCTCTGGTTTCCGTATCAGTTTGTTCTTCTTGGTTATTTTTTTATGGGAGGGTTGAACCATAAGGAATTTTATCGGTTCATGACATATATCTGTGGCGGAATGACCTGCTTTCTTCTGGTGTCGTGGTTATATCCAAACGCATTGGAGCTGCGGCCAGTATTGCCGTCAGATGGCAACGTCTTTGACCGCATGGTGCAGGGATTATATTGGATCGATACGCCAACCAATGTTCTGCCCAGTATTCATGTGTTTAATTCCGTCGTATTTCATGTAACATTCTGTCGGGGATTGGAACGGGGATCCCGGCGAGGATGGAAGCGGTTGTCTTTTGTGTTGGTCGTTTTAATTGTGATATCAACAGTTTTGATTAAGCAGCATTCCGTGATTGACATTGTACTTGGATTTACGATGGCAGGTATGGGGTATCTTTTGATCTATCAGCGGATGCTACGACGTGTTGTCCTGGCAAGACTAGCAAAGCAGAGTTTCCCAGTTGTGTGATGCTTTATGATGTAAACAGGACAAAACTGTTTTGCAATTATATAAATACTTAATGAGATAAAGTATAAAGGAGGAAAATTTAATGGGTACAATAGTTACAGACGAGGTAAAGTATATCGGAGTCAATGATCATGAGATTGACTTATTTGAGGGACAGTACATAGTGGAACACGGTATGGCATACAATTCGTATGTGATTCTGGATGACAAGATTGCAGTGATGGATACGGTAGATCAGAATTTTGGGGAGGAGTGGCTTTCCAATCTGGAGGCAGCGCTGGAAGGGCGGAAACCGGATTATCTGGTGATCCAGCATATGGAGCCGGATCACTCGGCAAGTATTACCACATTGATGGAAAAGTATCCGGAGACAACAGTGGTAGCGACTGCAAAAGCATTTACTATGATGAAACAGTTTTATGCCAATGAATATGAGGCGCAGCGTGTAGTAGTGGCAGAGGGCGATACGCTGGAGCTCGGCAGACATACGCTGACCTTTGTGATGGCGCCGATGGTACACTGGCCGGAAGTTATGATGACGTATGATTCCTGTGATAAGATTTTGTTTTCCGCAGACGGATTTGGGAAATTCGGTGCGCTCGATGTGGAAGAAGACTGGGCTTGTGAAGCGAGACGGTATTATTTTGGTATCGTAGGCAAATATGGAATGCAGGTACAGAATGTCTTGAAAAAGGCGGCAGGCCTGGAGATTCAGATCATCTGCCCGTTGCATGGTCCGATACTTAAGGAAGATCTGGAATATTATCTGAACCTTTATCAGACGTGGTCCTCCTACGGCGTGGAAACGGAGGGAATCGTGATTGCGTATAATTCCGTCTATGGTAATACGGCAAAGGCAGCGATGCTTCTGGCGGATGCGTTGGAAGAAAAAGGATGTCCGAAGATTGCGGTCAATGATCTTGCAAGATGCGACATGGCGGAGGCGGTAGAGGACGCATTCCGTTATGGAACGTTGGTGCTGGCAGGAACGACGTACAATGCGGATATGTTTCCCTGTATGAAGACATTTATTGCGCATCTGGTAGAACACGGATACCGGAACAGGACGGTTGCGTTTATGGAAAATGGTTCCTGGGCGGCAACTGCCGCGAAATGTATGAGGCAGGAAATGGAGAAATGTAAAGATATTACATTTGCAGAGAATACGGTAAAGATTATGTCCGCTGTTAATGATGAGAGTCTGGCGCAGATTAATGCATTGGCAGAGGAACTTTGCGCAAATTATAAGTGACTGCAAAAAACGAAAACCGGTGGGTAGGATATGTTCATAAATAATGTCAGGATATATACGGAAGAAAAGAAATTCCGCTCTGGCAGCATAGAAGTGCAGGATGGCAGGATTGCCAAAATAAGGTATGAAGAAACGGACAACGGTGCCGAACGGCTGCTTCATGTAATGGAACAGTACGAGATTGCAGAGAAAGGCTGTGGGGCAGCCGGCGTCCCGATTGAGAAGAATGATGCGGTGGTAGATGGCAGGGGATGTTATGCGCTGCCGGGAATGATCGACATGCATTTTCATGGCTGTAAGGGATGGGATATCTGTGATCTTCCTGATGGGCAAAATGGCGAAGAATCGGCAGTCATATTTAGGATGTGGCAGGAAATTGCGGAATATCAGGCGTCTATCGGCGTGACGGGGATGGCGCCCGCAACGATGACTCTGCCGGCGGACCGATTAAAGATGACATTAAAATACGCGGCTGCTTTTGCCGGACAGCAGAAGGCCGGAAAGGCGGGAGGATCGCGTCTGGCAGGGATCAATATGGAGGGACCGTTTATCAGTCCTGACCGCTGCGGCGCGCAGGATGCTTCTTATATCCTGTCTTGCAGCAAAGATGCAGTGACACAGTTTATAGAGTGCGGTGAAGGATTGGTCAAAGTTGTGGGGATTGCACCGGAAAAGGAAGATGCCCTCGTTCTAATCAATCAGATGAAAAACCATGTCAGATTCAGTCTTGCCCATACGGATGCAGATTATGAAACCACGAAGCAGGCGTTGGAAGCCGGCGTTTGTCATGTAACGCACCTTTTTAATGCGATGTCGCCATGGCATCATAGGGCGCCGGGAGTGGTCGGTGCGGTGCTGGATGCAGCGGCAGAAGGAAAAGAGCTTATGGCGGAGCTGATCTGTGACGGATTCCATGTTCATCCGTCTGTGATCAGGACAGCGTTTCAACTTCTTGGAGAGGACCGCATTGTATTGATCAGCGACAGTATGCGTGCTGCCGGAATGCCGGAAGGGGAATACACTTTGGGCGGGCAGGAGGTAGTGGTGCAAAATATTCCGGAAAGAGGATGCGTTGCAGTTTTAAAAAAGAATGGTTCTCTGGCCGGATCAACCGCATCTCTGCCGGATTGTGTGAGAACGGCAGTGTGGAAAGCAGGTATCCCACTAGAACATGCAGTGGCTGCGGCTACGATCAATCCTGCAAGATGTCTTGGTATTGAGAAGGAGCAGGGAACAATCAGCGTAGGAAAATGGGCTGACATAGTTCTGTGGGATCAGGATTTAAAAAAACGGATGGTAATCTCCAGATGAAAAATTTTGTAAATTTAGAAATTATTATTTTATTTTTTAATGATAAATTTTAAAAAAAAGAAAAAGAAAAAAAGAGGAAGAGGAGAAACCACTCTCAATG
>JAIDPF010000048.1 GCA_029062895.1 Lachnospiraceae bacterium | reverse complement strand
GAGTAAGAAATTAAATTTAATGTGGTTAAATTGAATGCTGTTTAAAAATAAAAATGTTAAAAAAATATATATTAACAAAATGTTTTTTTACTTAAAGTTTGTGTAGTATGTAATAAAAAATACTTGGAACAATTACTTGTGTAATTAACAGAGAACTAAGAGAAATTGCAATAATTGATATTGTTTGTACAAAAACATTACTACTGTTTGCGGCGATAATAATTTCAATTGAAGAAAACCATAAAATTAAGGGATTCTGCTATTGACGGAGGTGTAATATGAAATTTCATACACTTATTCTTGAAGGGGATTATAAAACGGAAAAGAGCAAGCCCCAATTTCCTGTATATACCCAAAAAGATTATTTACGACGTAAATGGATTCAGAACAGGCTTCCACTGCATAATAGAAGCTTTTTTTGTGCCGTATGATAGAAGAAGAACTCAAAGGGATTGAAATTGACGGAAGTGGAAAAATAACTATTTGCGCCCATCAGGTTCGCCATCAACCGGGAAATGAAAAATACATTTGTGATCATACGTTTAAGATCTCAATATATTATTTGGAGCCGGAGGAAATAACTGCGATTGATGAAGCAAATAAGGATACTGAGCCAATGATCATGTGGGAGATTTTAAGAAACGCTTTATTGGATATTGCACAACGAAACCGATGTTCTAAAGAGGTTAAGGAAAATATAGAAAAGACATTTGAAAGTATTGCCAATAGCCATTTTTTTCGGGAAGAACGCATTGATAAGCTGACAAAACGAAACAAAAATACCAGATTAACCGCACATGTATATCGCGTTCTTTCTGTTGATGAAGGAGAAGAATGGTATGTTAAAATCATGGATCGAAAGGGAAATATACATTGTCAATCAACGATTGCTGAGGGCACCCGGTATGTAGACAGGTTGGGCAGCCGCTTATATGCAAAGGCAGAATGGCGAGGGGACACATTTGTAATACTTGAACGATTTGGTAAGGAAGTTTTTAGCATTAGTGTTCCCACATAAAAAGTTGCTTTGAAGAGCATCATGAAGAAGTTAGTCGATAAAAGCAAAGGAGAAAGAAAAATATGAAGAAATTAAGATACGGTGGCAGAACGTTATGTTTGATATTCAGCTTAAGTCTTCTGCTGGCAGCTTGTGGAAACGCAGACAGTCAGAGCGAAGGAGAGCAATCTGAGATAGAAATCATGTCAGAGTCCATCAACGAGACAGCATCTCCTGAGACAATAGCTACACCGTCGGTCAATGAGACAATAGCTACACCATCTGCCAATGAGACAATAGTTACGCCGAGACCTGCTCATGTACAGGAAGAGGAGGAAGTGATCGATAATACGCAGGTTAATACAGAGAGATTTTATCAGATTGCTGAAGAGAATGGATTAAGTCACGAGCAGGCTCAGGATTGGTTTGATATCGTGATGGAGGATGATATTTTTGACGGAGGCGTCAGAGAACTCAGCGGTTTAATATTTGACGATATCGACGGTAATGGTAAGGATGATATGGTTATCATGGTGCAGGAAACCAATATGTTATTTATGTATGGAACGGGGGCTCTGTATTTTTATATGAATCAGGAGGAGTCTTATTGTTTTGCGGATGAGGATTTTCCCTATTTTGGATTTAATGGATATATGAATATCTGCTATGCGGATTTGAATGGGGATGACAATGTGGAAATTGCTTTTGCGCTTCAGGGGATCGGTAACGGCGGAGTAGGAGACTGGCATATGGCACTACTCAGTTACACGGGAAACGCTATGGAACGTCTTGAAATACCTTCTGATTTGGAGGATGAAAATGATGATCAGATTGGGTTTAAAGTTGATGTGATCATGGAATCGGAACAGGATACTTATACTGCGTATTGCCCCTATTTGGATGAAAGTATTGCCTTTCAGGCATCCAATTCGCCATTATGGGAGGAATATCGTGAACGAACTCCGATGAATGCAGGGAGCAACTGCAGGGGATTTTTTGACGTGCAGGTTGTTGTCTGGGAGGGTAGAAATGCGCTTCAGGTAAAAGAATATTTATACGGCGAGGGCGGAATTGTCCATGGTGTAGGCGGTGCAAATTTTGTTCTGGTATGGGATGAGCAGGGCAATGGCAGTGTAGCAGACTGGTGGGTGGACTAATAAAATCTGCAAATTATACCCCCAAAATATACAAATTGTACCAAAATATTTACAGAAATGACTTCTACTACTTATAATAGAACCCATCGACATTACAATATTACAACAGGGAACAGGAGAGGTTCATTATGAGCAGAACAATCAAAGGGAAATTGACAATCAGTGTCATCTGTATTGTGGCAGTCAGTATTATGTTAACCACAGTGGGAACTGTTATTGTGGCGGGCAGACAGTTGGTTCAGAATCAGACAGATGCCTTGCAGATCAATGCGGATAAATACGCGGAGGAAATCAATACCTGGATTGAGCAGGAGAAAATGCTGGCAGGGGGTGCTGCCAATAGTATAGAGGCGGCGGCTAATATAGAAGATAGTTTTATCCAGTCTGTTATGGACACCTACGCGGAGGGACGGGGAGAACTGCTGAATTTATATTGTGGCACCAAGGACAGCCGCTTTATCCAGTCTAACAGGGAAGCGGAAATCCCGGAGGGATATGATCCGGTGCAGCGTGGATGGTATCAGGCGGCGGAAAGGGAGAAGGAAACCATTGTCACAGATCCTTATTGGGATGTGCTGACGAATCAGATGTGTACTACCATTGCTTCTCCGGTATACATAGATGGTGAGTTGGTAGCAGTCATCGGTCTGGATGTCACTCTGGAAACGGTAACAAATCTTGCCGGCAGTATTGATTTTGCAGACGGCGTTTATGGATTTTTGGTAGACAGCAGCGGGCAGTATATTGCCCATAGGAATAAAGAATACGAGCCTACGGAAGATGCTTCCGTGGCAGTTACTGATATTATGCCGGGATTGGCGAACCTGATGGAGGGAACGGAAAGTCAGGTGATCAGGCAAAAAGACTATGATGACAGTTCCTGTTATTTTGCGGCTTCTGTTATTTCGGGATGTGATTGGAAATTAGGTGTCGTTGTGCCGACGGCGAATGTAATACATTCCCTGACGGCAATGATCATAGTGGCTCTGGTGATTGCTCTTGTAATCATTGTCGTGGTTACCGGGTTCATGGCGGGATTGATCGGCAGGATGCTGGCGCCGATACAGATGTTAAAGCAGTTTGCCTCCGGTGATTTCTCGGAGAATACTGTTCAGGAGAAAGAAATTCCAAAGGAATATAAGAATGAAACAGAACAGATCCAGACAGCAACGGTAGAGGTCAAGCAGCAGATTCGGAATATTATATTGAACACGAAAGAGGAAGCGGAAAATATTGGAACCATTGCAGAGGGAACCTCGGCAGAAATGGCGGTGCTGAATCAGGATATCTCTGCAATATTGGAGTCTGTAGTAGAGGTTATGAAGCAGACTGTTAAGGCAGAGAAGATGGCGGAAGAGATACAAAATACTGGGCTGGAATTGGGAATGTTGGTGGAAGATGTGACGAAGAAAGCCAGTCAGGCGGCGGAACAGTCCGGTGATATCATGGAACGTGCCGGGGAGCAGCACGCAAATTCAGAGAAATCCGGCAAAGAGGCTGTGGCACTTTATCAGAAAACCAAGGGAGAACTGGAGCTGGCCATTGCAGACAGCCAGCGGGTACGGGATATTGATACCTTGACAGAGGAAATCCTTTCCATCAGTTCACAGACCAATCTTCTGGCGTTGAATGCTTCCATAGAGGCCGCCAGAGCCGGTGAAGCAGGAAAAGGCTTTGCTGTAGTTGCGGATGAAATTCGTGAATTGGCGGATCATTCCAAAGAAGCGGTGGATAAAATCCGTCAGGTTACGGAGAGTGTGGTGCAGAATGTTTCTCTTTTGTCCGGCAGTTCCAGGAAATTGCTGGAATTTATGAATGGCAAGGTCATGGAAGACTATCGGAGTATGACAGAATTAGCCAAAATGTACAAGCAGGATGCGGCATTTTATGGCAGTATTTCCAGTGACTTGGGAACTGCTTCTAAGCAGATGAGCACCAACATGGAAGGCATTAATGAGATCATCCGTTCCATTACAGAATTGGTTAGGGAAATTGCAACATACATACAGAAAATGGAACAGTCTGCCAAGAGTTCCAATGAAAATTCCAGTACCGTACTGACCAGAATGGAAGAATTATTCCATCTTAGCGAGCTTTTGAATCAGACGGTTGCCTCCTTCAAAATTTAAAAAGAGGTAAGCTTATGTTAGGTGGACCTGTATATATTGCATTTATCCGGTATTTGATCAGCCTTATGGGAGTTGTTCTGATTTTTAGCCAGATTGACGAATCACGGTTTGGCAGAAAGAAGACAATTCTGTGCTATGGATGTTTTTGTGTGGCTGTGTCTGCACTTGCTTGTATCTGGTATGTGGCGGACAGGGAAAGCTGTGTGCGGATGGTTGCGTTTTCTATGTATCTGTGCTTTTCTGTCTTTGCATTTTGGATGGACAGAGATTTGGTATGCCTGAAATTTTATAAGCTGACACTGGTTTTTTATCTCATGGCGATATTTGTCGTCGGGGGAGTGGAGATTTCCGTTATTTTCTTTCACCGGAATTTATGGGCAGATATTATTGCACGTATTTTGATGATTGCTCTATTTGTATTACTGATCAATAAATACGTAAGACCATCCATACAAGGATTTGGGCGTTATGTGGAGCAGGAGGCAGATACTTTCAGTGTTGTTAGTATGATTCTCTGCATTTTGCTTGGAATCGGCTATATTATGAATCCTGTTCTGAACAGGCAAATGACACCACATCGTATGTATCAGCTGCTTATCAATTTTCTTCTGACGGGTACTTTGCAGCTTTTGGTATTCCGTTTCTATCTGCATATTGGGAAAGAGAAAGAATATGCGAGAGAAACACAGCTCATTCAGATGAATTACAGACTGTTGGAACGGCAGCTTGAGCTTTTGGAAGAGTCTGTGGAATCGGGCAGGAGGATCCGCCATGATGCGAGACACCACAATGCCGTCATTGCAGAGTACGCACGCAGGGGGCAGCAGGAAGAATTACTACAGTATCTGAAGGAGTATGAGGAGGAAATAGAACAGAACATACCGGAAGTAATATGTGCCAATTCGGCAGTCAACAATATTCTGGTGGCATATACCAGAAAGGCTAGGAATGAGGGCATCAAGGTGACACTGGATGTGAAGATTGGGAAGAATCTGGCGTTCCCGGGTATCGATCTGGTGGCAATTCTTGCCAATGCTTATGAAAATGCAATCTATGCCTGTATGGAAGTAAAAAAGCATCCGGACGGACGGAAATGTTTCATCCACTTGACACTGAAACAAAAGAAAAATAAAATCATTATTAGCTGCCGCAACACCTGCAGGATGGAAACACAATTAAAGGACGGACAGCCGAAAGCAGAATTTACGGGCGGTGTTGGGGTTTCCAGTATTATCCGGACGGCAGAGAAGTATGATGGGGAATACGATTTTAAAAATGACAAGGGCGTGTTTGTATTCCGGCTGATTATGAACATGGAGGCTAAAGATGACAGTTCAGATCGCACTCTGTGATGATGAGACAGCAGAACTTAATAAAACAGAAGAATTATTGAGTGCCTATGCACAAAAACATACGGACGCAGTCTTTATCATAGAACGCTTTGAAAGTGCGGATGCATTACTTTGCAGTATCAGAGAAGAAAAGTATTCGCCGGATCTGGTTTTTATGGATATATATTTGCCTGGCGAAACAGGAGAATGCGCTCCATTAGGAATGGAAGCGGCGAGACAGCTTCGTGACATGGGGAGCATGGCAAAACTGGTTTTTCTGACTGCTTCAAGGGAACATGCATTGGATGCCTTTGATGTGGAAGCGTCTCAATATCTGCTAAAGCCAATACAGGAGGACAAATTATATTCCTTGCTGGATCGCCTTTTGGAAGAAGAGGAACGGGAACAATATATTTTGCTGCGTGTGGAAGAATCGTTAAAAAAAGTGTCATTAAATGATATTGTATATTGTGAAGCGCAGGGGAAACACCAGTGTATCTATATGGCGGATGGCACAAAAGTGCTGCAAAATCTGACGATGGCAAAGATTTATGAGATGTGCTCGCCCTGTCAGAATCTGGTAAAGGTGGGAGCTTCCTATATCATTCATCTGGAGCATATAGATAGTCTGAATGCCCAGGTGGCAAGGATGGATAATGGACAGAAAATCTATCTGCCCAGAGGAGGATACCGCCTTCTGCGGGAACAATATTTTGACTATTACTGTAGTGGGGAATGAGAATCTGGGAATTTTAATAAAAAACAGATTGATTATTTTATGGAATCAATGTATACTTAAGCTTGCGATCAATGGTATCATATGAAAATGTTCCCCATCGGCTGATGTCAGTGGGGAATTTTCATGAAGGTTATATTATTCAAAGGATTTTGTTTAAAGGAGAATATGTTATGATGGATGTAATTAAGAAATTTATGTTTTTATGTGGGGCTTTTTTACTTTTATTTGGACTTAATATGCCTGTTCAAGCGGAAGAAGACACAAATGATACAAGACCGGAATATATTATCTATGTTAACCGGACACAGAACTGCATTACGGTTATGGAGCAGAATGCGGATGGTACAAGTACGGTTGCCAAGGTGATGGTCTGTTCTTGTGGAAGGGATGGACATTGGACTCCAGAGGGAACATTTCATACCTCTAACTATTATGAGTGGCGTCAGTTGGTAGACGGAAGCTATGGAAGATATGCGGTAAGATTCAATAATAAAATCCTGTTCCATTCAGTGCCATATGAGCAGATGTCGGAAGATGCTCTGCTATGGGAGCAGTATAATCTCTTGGGTCAGAATGCATCTCTTGGCTGTGTTCGGTTATCGGTTGTTGACGCAAAGTGGATCTATGATAATTGTAAGGTAGGAACGATGGTTATCGTATATTCGGGAGATACACTTATGGAAGATGTGATTAAGCCGACAGCAATCAGCATCCCGGAGGACTCGCCATACCGCAACTGGGATCCTACGGATTTTAATGCTAATAATCCATGGCTTGGAGATCAATATGAGGCATTTGACCATGTTGCCTATGCGGACAGATATGCTGATGTAAGGGCTGTTTATGGATATGATAAAACAGCTCTATATATGCATTATATTAATTTTGGAATCAATGAAGGTAGAGTTGCGGAATTTTAATTTAACCGGTAGTTTAATTAATCTGAAAATATATAATAATAACTCAATTGTGGATAAAACCGATTCTTGTTATAATTTTAGGGAAACGCTTATAAAAGTGTTTCCCTAAAATTATAACAGGAGGTTTATGAATGAATATTGGGGACGTCATTAGAAAATATAGAAAAGAAGCGGGTCTGACGCAGGAAGAGATGGCCGGCAGACTGGGAGTGACAACTCCGGCAGTGAATAAATGGGAAAAGAACAATTCTAATCCGGATATTGAATTATTGGCACCCATTGCAAGGCTGTTACACATATCTCTTGATACATTGCTGTCATTTCGGGAAGAACTTACGCTGTCTGAAATCAAAGAAATGATTCGTGAGATGGATGCCATGTTTGATTCGGAAGGATATGAAAAAGTATTTGAGTGGGCGTCAGAAAAGATCAGGGAGTATCCCAATTGTAATATGCTTATATGGCAGTTTGCAGTCATACTGGATGCGAGAAGATTAACGGACGATGTTCCTGATCCTGAAAAACATGACGGGCAGATCAGCGCATGGTATGAGATCGCACTGAAGGATGAGAATGAAGATATCAAACGTCAGGCAGCGGAGTCTTTATTTAACTTTTATCTGAGAAAAAAGAAATATGCAAAGGCGGAGGAATACTTAAAGTATTTTCATGCCAATGATCCTATGAAGATGATTTATCAGGGAAGATTATATCAGGCACAGGGTGATAAAGAAAATGCATATAAAAGTTATGAGAATGTTTTATTCTCTGCACATCAAACATTAAAATTTTCATTTAACCTGATGATGGGACTGGCGATTGAAGATGGTGATTTTGAGAAAGCCCATTATCTGGCGGAAAAGATGGGAGCGGCAGAGGCTTTATTTGAAATGGGAAAATATAACGAATGTTCGCCAATGCTGGATGTAGTTTGCGCAGAAAAAAATATTGAGGAAACATATCGTGTTGTAGTGCAGTTATTAGAAAGTGTAGACAGTCTTTGCGATTTTCAGAAATCAAGATTATTTCAACATATGAAATTTACTAAGCCGGATAGTTTATTCTTGGAGAGGTATCAAGAGGAAATCCGGAATCTTTTTAAGAATGAGGAAGAATTCGGATACATGAAGGGACATAAAGATTGGGAAACACTGATCGGAAAAAAATAATAATGAGCCGGTTTCATCACTCGTCCGTCTGGGCGGAATTGACATGCACCATGATATGTTTTACTTTTGGAAAATTCTTTTCAATATCCGCATGGACTTCTTCGGCAATTTCATGGGATCGTTTCAGCGTATAAGAGCCATCTACTGCAATTTCCAGGTCTACATATATTTTATTCCCGAAAATCCGCGTGTGAAGTGAATCTATCCCCTGAACTTCTTCGTTCTTCATAACACGTTCATAAATGCGCCGTTCTGTTTCTTCGTCGCAGGAATGATCCACTACTTTATCGACAGCATCCTTGAAAATGTCATAGGCAGCCTTAACGATGAATACAAAAATTACTAAACTAGCAATGGAATCCATAATCGGAAAGCCAAGCCTTGCGCCTGCAATTCCTATCAAAGCCCCTACTGAGGAAAGCGCGTCTGAACGATGGTGCCATGCATCTGCCAGCAGCGCACTGGAGTCAATTCTGGTGGCATTCACCTTTGTATACCAAAACATGGCCTCCTTGCTTACAATGGAAACGACAGCAGCAACCAGTGCTAAAATCCCCGGTACCTGCAAATCACCGTAATTGCCGGACAGAATATTTTTCAATGCCCCTGCTCCAATCCCAAGCCCTGTCATAAACAGAATCATTGCAAGAACAATGGCTGCCACACATTCCATACGCTCATGTCCATAAGGATGTTCTTTATCCGCTCCCTTGGAAGCAAGTCTGACCCCGATAATCACTACTACCGTACTAAACACGTCCGATGCGGAATGAACAGCATCGCTGACCATCGCATGGGAATGGGCCACAACACCCGCTATCAGCTTAAACACAGACAATATCAAATTGCCGACAATGCTTACGGCAGATACCCTGTCGGCGACTTTCTGGAAATCATTGTCCGGCTCAGTACACACCTTTTTCGTCACTCTAAAGTTACCTCCCAAATGTAAGATAGCCCTATGACACCAATATATGTGGGAATTTTGAATTTTGCCTTTATAAAAAAGTATAAAAAAATACCCACGACCAGTATTAGCAGCTACTGTCCCGTGGATAAAAGATTCCACTGTCACTTATGTGACCCGACTCCATGACACATGGTCACGGCCTGTTCAGTTTGTACTGTAGATTTATATGCAGTGCAAAGAGTATTTATACACTAACATAGGTATCCAATATTGTCAAGTGCGAAAGATACGCTTGAAAAATATAAATTCATAAGATATTATAAAAGAAATTTCGGTTAAAATTAACCAAAAATTCTTATATGAGGCGCGTGTCATCGCAGTAAGCTTCTCTGACATGGAGGATTAGATTGAAAAATCTTTGATTTTTCAATCGCGAATTTGTGCCTACGGCATAGCACTAAAGTGCATTAAAGTTCGCGGGCTATGGAAAAGGCATGGTTATTGGTGTGGAATATTCTTTATATTATAAGTAAGACAAAATATCAGGAGGTCAATCATGTATCAAATAAATATCTCGCCCGACAAAAAGTTTTGCGATATTTCCCCTGCATTATATGGTATTTTTTTTGAGGATATAAATCGTGCCGGTGATGGCGGACTTTATGCTGAAATGCTCATTAACCGTGCTTTTGACGACGGAGTTATTCCCGAAGACTGTACATATAATGCTGACAGCAAGACCATAACCTCGGCTACGGGCTGGGTAAGTAGCTTCAATTGTGCAGAAACTGAAGGCATTTACGGCTGGACTGCATCAGGAGGTGCTCATATGGCGCTTACCGATAAGGATACTTTGAATAATGCAAGAAAACGTGCATTGAAAATTCGTTTTAATGGCGGTATGATCGTTAATTGCGGCTTTGAAGGAATTTCTGTTAAAGCAGGCTGCAAATACAGATTTTATATGTTCGCAAAATCGGAAAAGTGTGCGCAAATCTCAGTTTCTCTTATGTCGGAATATGGTGAGGTCTATGCGCAGCAACTATTGACTGTTGAAGGCGATTATGCTAAATATGAATGTATGCTTGAGAGCATGTCCGATAACAATAAAGCTGTTCTTTCGTTAAGCTCACTGTCTACAGATTTGGTAACGATAGGTTTTTCTTCACTTTTTCCAACGGACACATTTATGAAACGTGAAAATGGTCTGCGCAGAGATCTTGCGGAGAAGCTGATTGCTCTTAAACCCGCTTTTCTACGCTTTCCTGGCGGCTGTATTGTCGAGGGTTTTTCAAAGGAGACCGCCCACCGCTTTGAGGATACTATTGGCGCAGTATGGGAACGCAGACCGCATTGGCTGCTATGGGGTTATAACACTACCAATGGATTGGGTTATCACGAGTTTTTGCAGTTCTGCGAGGACGCAGGCATAGACGCTATGTATGTGTTCAACTGTGGAATGACTTGTCAGGCACGTTGTCCTGATTACTTTGATGACGAACTCGTGGAAGAGATGTATAATGATGCTGTTCATGCGATACTGTATGCTACTGCTCCTGCTGATACCGAGTGGGGTGCAAAGCGTGCCTTAAACGGTCATGTCGAACCGTTCAGATGTCTTAAATATCTTGAAATCGGCAACGAGAACTATGGCGAGGAATACAACAGACGTTATAAATATTTTTATGATAAACTGAAATCTGAGTTTCCGCAGTACACCTACATTGCCACCGATCACACGGAGAAGAACGGGCTGCTCACAGAAATGGTTGATGACCATTTCTACTCTGACCCGATATTTTTTGCAACGAACAATGGTATGTACAATTCCCTGGGTCAGAATGATGTTCAAATCTATGTGGGCGAGTATGCTGCTACGATTGGCTGCAAGCGTGGCAATCTTTATGCTGCGCTGGGAGAGGCTGCTTTCTTAACAGGTGTTGAGAGGAATCAAAGTAAAGTTAAGATGACCAGCTATGCGCCGCTTTTCAATAATTCTGCTTACACTGCATGGGAGCCTGATTTGATTGTTTTTAACAACCATGCAAGCTATAGTATACCAAGCTACTATATGCTCAAAATGTTTGCGGAGAACAGGGGCAGCTATGTTTGTATGCATAACGTCATTACCGATTATGATAAACGCTATGAACATGGTGTGTTCAGGTACACTTTTAACGGTGAGGCAATTATTGCTGGCAGCACAGATGAAAATAGTCGGTCCTTTTCAGCTGATGTAGATATCATCAACGGAAGGCTGACGGTTAGTTTCTGGAGCACTTGTGCCGAAGGCGAGGATCAGAACCACTATGATTTTGTCTGTGAGGACGGAAAGTGTACCGTGATTCATTACAACGGGTGGTCTAGGGAGACTATTTGCGAAGGTCACTGTGATCTTGTTGGTAGCTTTGCAAAAGTGGAGATAGACACAAACGGTGATGAGTTTGAAATCAGAATTAACGGCAGTCAAATACATAAGGCAACCCTCAAAGCAGTACCGCATATCTCGGCAGTCTGTACTGTTGACGAGGCAACAAACGAGTTAGTAATCAAGATTATTAATATTACCGAGAGGGATATAACTGTAAAGATTATCTCGGATATTCCAATGACTGATAAAGCATTAATAACTACTCTTACCGCTGAAAGTATGCAGGCAGGTAACAGCTTTGATACCCCTAAAGCCGTTGCGCCTGTTGCCAATGAGGTGCAGCTTGAAGACGGTAAAATTAATATTGGTGCGCGTTCTGTGAATGTTGTTAGAATAGCATTGAGATGATAGATATTTGAGACGACCATTGATAAAAGTCGGCTCAGACGGTATCTTTTAGCCTTCATTTAAATTTTGAAATTCATATATAAACCGTTCGGCAATAGGCGAAAATACCTGTTGTTTTTTCCATATCAAATACATAGGCGTCAATAAAGCCGGAGAAAGGGGGATTGCCTTCAGCCCACTTCCCTCGCTTGTATCTATAAGCTTATCAAAGGTTAAGAGGCATCCAAGCCCTTTTTTAGCAAAGAGCGATCCATTATAGGAAAGACGAAAACTGCCTTCTAATGTTAATTCCGAAAACAACCTGCCAGCCCAGCCGGGGATATCCTTTTCCCATGATTGGTCGGAACAAAACAGGGGCACGCCAATCAAATCTTTTGGTGTAATAAAAGATTTTGAGGCAAGCCGATGGGATGATGACACAACGGCTACCCATTTGTCTGCTTCGGGAAAGGAGACGACATTGTACTTGTTGAAATCTGGTTTTTCAACAATGGCAGCGAAATCAAGAATTCCTTTTTCCAGTTTTTCCAAGACCTGTTCTGTGTCTCCGCTTGTAATGTGATATTTCAGGTTGGGATATTTGATTTTGAAATCTTTGATGAATTCTGCCAGAAAACCGATCTGATAGCTTTCTGCCAGACCAAAGTAAAGATCTCCGCCGGAAATATCATCAAGGGATTGAAAACTATCAGTGATCTTATTGGCCATGGAGAGAAGGTCTTCTGCCTGTTTCCGAAGCAGAATACCGGCTTCTGTTAACTCAATATGGAAACTATGACGGATAAAGAGCTTTTGCCCAAGTTCATCCTCAAGGGATTTTATCTGTCTGGAAAGAGTTGGCTGCGTGATATGAAGGATATCCGCAGCTTTTGTCATATTCTCTTCCCGGGCAATTGTTAAAAAGTTTTGTAATGTTTTTAGTTCCATTCTCGGCATCTCCATTTGTTGTTGTGAATTTTATATCATATCTGCAGTGCATCATTCGAAAAACCTTCGGTTTTTCTCATTCGCGGGCTTCGCCCTATGTTCGCTCCTGAAATTATATGTCGCACGTAAGCAAGCTTCCGGCGACATATGATTTCACTCACTCACGCACTGCTCATTGTCTTCGCGTACATTATACCATGATATACGATAAATGTATATCATGAAATGCAATATAGGTATTAGCGAATATCAAAAAAGGAAAGTACAATAGAATCATCCGAAAAGGCGCCACGGGTTTCTTGTAGTAGATATTATATGGAAGATATTTTAGAGAATGATATGGATGCATTAAAAAAGACATTAACAGTACGTTTACAGGAATTAAATCTGGATCATGATCAGATAGAGATCATTACTGAACGTGTATTAGCAGGAGATAAGGATACGGTAAAACTGCTGCTTAGACGTCATCGAAAAAAACTGATGGATATTCTTCATGAGAGTGGGAAGCGTGTTGACGATCTTGATCTGCTGATGTATCAGATTGAAAAAAACAAGTTATCAACCGGGAAGTTCCCGGATATTAAATAAGAAAGGAAGACATAAAAATGGAAAAATTAAATTTAACAAAGGAATGGGATAAGACATTTGCAAAATCAGACAAAGTAAATCACAGTAAGGTAACCTTCCATAATCGTTATGGAATCACTCTCGCAGCAGATATTTATGTACCAAAGAATGCAGAGGGAAAGCTTCCTGCGATAGCAGTCTGCGGACCTTTCGGAGCAGTCAAGGAACAGTGTGCCGGTCTTTACGCTCAGACGATGGCGGAGAGAGGATATTTGACAATTGCTTTTGATCCATCCTTTACAGGGGAAAGTGGTGGTCAGCCAAGATATATGGCTTCACCGGATATCAATACAGAGGATTTTCAGGCGGCTGTTGATTTCCTATCGCTGAATGAAATGGTCGATCCCGAGAAAATCGGTATCATCGGAATCTGCGGATGGGGCGGCATGGCAATCAATGCAGCTGCACTTGATACCAGAATAAAGGCTACTGTGGCATCTACCATGTATGATATGACCAGAGTGAACGCAAATGGATATTTTGATTCCGAGAATACGGCTGATGCGCGTTACGCAAAGAAGCAGGCACTGAATCAACAGCGTCTGGCTGATTATGAAAATGATTCTTATGCGCTTGGCGGCGGTGTGGTTGATCCGCTTCCTGAAGACGCTCCCTTCTTTGTAAAAGACTACTATGATTATTATAAGACAGACCGTGGTTATCATGCGCGTTCGCTGAATTCCAATGGCGGATGGAATGTTACAGGATGCCTTTCTTTCATGAATCAGCCGATCCTTCAGTACAGTAATGAAATCCGCAGCGCCGTACTTGTGATGCATGGCGAAAAAGCACATTCCTGCTATTTATCAAAGGACGCCTATGCTAATATGGTGAAGGATAATCCATGGGCTGACAACAAGGAACTTTTGATCATTCCGGATGCAGTTCATACGGATTTATATGATGGCGGAGGTAAGGATGCCATTCCTTTTGATAAATTAGCAGAGTTCTTCGGAACTTATTTGAAATAAAGTTGGTATTGTGTTTTGTAAAAGCGGAAAGATAAAATATAGGTATGGAAGCATTTAAAATAGGAACCGAGGTTTGAGATATGAAGAAATTAGGACGTATTGTACGGATATTGGTTTTAGCGGCAGTTATAACGGTAGTTTTTGCGGCATGTGAAAATACGGCTGAATCAGTTCATGAGGAACAAACTCAGGAGACACAGACTCAGAGGGAGGAAACTCAGGAAGAACAAACAATCTCGGTTTCTATGGATGAAGACTACCAGATAGGAGATGAAAGTGAAATGAAATTATATATCAATGATCAGGAGATTCCTGTTATTTGGGAAGATAATGAAACGGTTTCGGAGCTGATGGAGCAGGCGGAGGTTGCTGATATCACGGTTCAAATGTCTATGTATAGTGACAATGAGCAGGTGGGTCCACTGGGGAAAGACTATACGCGGGATGACAAGCAGACAACTACTCACAATGGAGATATCGTCCTTTACAGTGGAAATCAGATCGTGGTTTTCTATGGTTCCAATTCATGGGCTTATACGAGACTGGGGAAAATGGATATTTCCCAGGATGAAGTGAATGAACTGCTCAGTAATGGGGATGTGGTATTAAAGTTATCATATTGATCCTCCTTGTCAGAGCAGCTTGCTGCGATGATACGCGGCGCATAAAATCTTTATTAATAAAGCGCACCCTCAAATTGAGTAGTAAATTGCAAAAAAACTACTTGATTTGAGGGTTTTGCGTGTTATCTTTATATTAAAATAAATATATTTATGAAAAGCGTAATTTGAGGATAGACTTATGATATCTATTGAAGAACACATGTAAATCACTTCAATAAGACAGAGAGGAGCATTGCTATGGGGAATAAATATATATTTGCAAATTCAATCAAAGGAAATTTATACAATTATTGATGTCTTGCCACAACACAGAAAAGTGTCAATTTATAATTATACGCAGGATATTATGCGATGTGCATTTGGTAAAATAGAGAACCCTACCTATGAGCAGTATGAGGCTTTTTTGGAGTCACGCTGTTTTCCAAGAAGCAGGGATAAGATGAAGCTTATGCTGGAAGAATTGGATTTGCCTTTTTATGATCCGCTTATGATTATTGAAAAGACGCAGGGAAGAATGGCTGATGATGATTTTTGGCTTAAGGCGGAGGGGAGATAGCAATGGTATCATTATTGTCCGTTTTTTGACCATGGCGCATCATTGCTGGCAGATACTAAGATGGATTATCCAATGGATGTACCGCTGGACAGATTATATGAAAAGCCAAAGGCGAAAACATTTTGCGGAGATTTTGATGAACAGCTGGACATGGCGGAAAAGCTATATGGGCAGCATTTAAAATTCAGGTTTACAAATACAGATGTAGAAAAGATTCTGGATAAAGAGCGGGAATACTCTCCGGATATAAAGGAAAGAGTCAAAGGATTACTCAGACACCAGCGGCGAAAATATCAATATTTATTTGAGTAAGTGGCGGCATAGCGATGACCTCGATTGCAGATATCTGCAACGGAAAGGCTGCAAACCGGAATTCGCTATTCTGCAAAATAGCCATCATTAAAAATACTTTTTTCAATTAATACCGAATATGCAAAGCATTCAATCGTTTCAACATATTCCTTATCATTTGAGATATTTTTAAATTTAGAAAAAGTTTTCGGTAATATATCATGCCGCACGCCATTAACGGAAACGTAAGACTCTCTATCGGAACATAACGCTTTATGTGTTTCTCCGTGAAATTCAATGATATTGTCGCCTATATACCCCAAATTAATTTCCTCCACAAATTCCGATTTGTCGATACAATTATACATCTTTTTGTGTTATCATACAACTAAAAGGATATGCTTAAATTGATTGACTTTTTTAAATTTAGGATAGCCAATTAGAGGTTACCATTTACAGGATTGACGGTTTAATGGTATACTTGTTTCAGTAAATTAGGGCATATAGATTGTATTGCTTATCAGAAAGGAAATGAATATATGGAAGAAGAAAGTTTAGCACAGCGGACTGCTGATAAAATAAGAAATATGATTCTTATAGAAAATGTATATAAGTTTGGTGACAAGCTTCCAAACGAAAATGTGCTTTCTGAGAAATTTAAGGTTAGTAGAACGACACTTCGGGAAGCAGTCCATATTCTGATATCGGAAGGATTGCTGAATGTTCAAAGGGGCAAAGGTACTTT
>JAIDPF010000047.1 GCA_029062895.1 Lachnospiraceae bacterium | reverse complement strand
ATTTAACATAGTATAACACAAAACATATAGGAGTTGTGAACGGATTGATAGCTTTCAGAAAATCACTTTCTTACTTTTACTGCCAAGGCATGAGCTTTCATCCCTTCTGATTCTGCAAGTTGAATGATATAGTTTGTATTCTTCTTTTTAGAAGATTAATATACCTTGGATTTTGATTGTTAAATTTGCTGATTGTAACCATTGTTTTTTCACCTTTACTATTTACTGATAAAAAAACGCTTGTTAGAGAAATTTTCCCTAACAAGCGTGGATCTAGCATTTTGCCTAATATCAGCTGTAAGTTTATCAATATAAGTGATAATTTGTCAAGCAGGAAATCAAATTTGACATTTAGGATGCGAGAACTAAATTGCTTTTACAAAAATGCCAAAAAATAAGTAAATCATAGTGGACATATTTGCAAAAAATGGTTATAATAGGAAATATTATGAGTTCAAAAAATAGGAAGAGGCAAAAAGAAAGGCAGTCAACATTTCGGATGCTGACCCTCATTACACAATTTGGAATCAATATGCTTGTTCCGATTTTTTTGTGTTTTTTCGTTGGATACTATTTGGATAAAAGTTAGGTACTTCTTATCTGATGATCATCTTCTTTTTTATCGGAGCATTGGCAGGATTTCGTAATATCTATATCTTTGCCAGACGGATGACAAAAGATGACGAGGAAGATAAGAAAGACAGCAAATGAAAGATTATCATGCTTAGTTGGTATATATTATAGAAAAACATGGCTGCAATCATGAAGGAAAAAATAAAAGCAAATCAAACGCTTGTAGAATTGGTCATTGGGATTTTTTGCTTTGGCGCGGCTTGCCAGATCGTCGGAATCTTTTTTACACATGATCAACTGGCGTACGCAGTCAGCCTTTGGATTGGGATCATTGCGGCGGTGGGCATAGCGGTTCATATGAATTATACGATCCAGAAAGCGCTGGCTCATGATGAGGGCACGGCGGAGAAGGTGACCAGAACGTCATATTTTCTGCGGTATGGTTGCGTGATGATCCTGTTAGGAGTAGTTGCGGTTACCGGCGTTATGAATTTGATCATGACATTTTTGGGAATTATGGGACTAAAGATCGGCGCATATCTGCAGCCGTTCATGCACAAACTGCTACAAAGGTGGATAAAGTAAAGGATCTTTGTTCTCCAGAGGAAAAGCAGATCGGATAAGAGAAGTATCAGGATAAATCTAAATTTAGTTAGGAAAATTGATGTAAAAAATAATGGACAAGGAGGTGAAATGATGGGAGCAGGTATGCTATTATCCTCGCAGGATCTGGGATTTATGATCAAAGGCGTATTTTCATTCCATATCGGTGATACGGAAATCTGGATCACAACGACTCACGTATGTCTTTTGATTATGATTCTGCTGTTGACGATATTTTCGCTCTGTGCGAGAAGGACGATGAAGAATGCTTCGGAAGTGCCGGGAACATTTCAGTGTATCGTAGAGATGATCGTGGAAATGCTGGATAATATGATCAAGAATGTTATGGGCAAGAATGCAACAAAGTTCCTAAATTATATTGGAACGATCTTTATCTTTATCTTGCTCAGCAATATTTCCGGCTTGTTTGGTCTGAGACCGCCTACGGCAGATTACGGTGTTACCTTTCCGCTTGGCATCCTGACGTTTACACTGATTACCTTTAATAAATTTAAACATCAGAAAGTCAGCGGTGTCATCAAGGGATTGTGTGATCCATGGCCGATTTGGGCGCCGATCAATATCATTGGTGATCTGGCAGTTCCAATCTCGTTGTCGTTGCGTCTGTTTGCTAACGTCCTGTCAGGCACGATCATGATGGCATTGGTATACGGTTTGTTAAAACTGATCGCAATTGGTTGGCCGGCGGTGCTGCATGTGTACTTTGATATGTTTTCCGGAGCGATCCAGACATATGTATTCTGTATGCTGACCATGACTTATATCTCAGATGCCATCGGGGATAATTAAAATGCGGTAAATGAAAACTTAATTATAATATTTTTAAGGAGGAAATGATTATGTTTAACGAGGAATTTATTTTAGGATGCTCTGCAATCGGCGCAGGCTTAGCGGTTATCGCCGGTATCGGACCTGGTGTAGGTCAGGGTATCGCTGCAGGACATGCTGCGGCAGCAGTAGGAAGAAATCCTGGAGCAAAGGGTGACGTTACCTCTACCATGCTTCTTGGTCAGGCGGTTGCCGAGACAACAGGTCTTTACGGTTTGCTGGTTGCAATGCTTCTGTTATTTGTTAAGCCGTTAATGCCGTAAGAAAAGAGTCTGAAAGGAGGCTATGAGGCTTGAATACAGGAATTGGTATGCTGTTAAGCAATACAGCGGGGTATGAAAGGCTGTTTGACTTGGATTTTCAGCTGTTGTCTGATTCATTGCTGACGATTATTGCGGTATTTGTTCTTTTCCTAATTCTTTCTTATAATTTATTTAATCCTGCAAGAAAGATTTTAGAGGATCGTAAAAACAAGATCCAGAACGATATAGCGACTGCCCAGAACGATAAAGACGCGGCTCTGGCGATGAAGGAAGAGTATGAAGGCAAGCTGAAAGACGTTGATAAAGAAGTAGAACAGATCTTAAGCGAAGCCCGTAAGAAAGCAATGGATAATGAAAATAAGATCATTGCAGAAGCCAGAAAAGAAGCGGCAGCAATTATCGAGAGGGCAAACGTAGAAGCTCAGCTGGAAAAACAGAAAGTTGTCGATGAAGTGAAGCAGGAAATGGTTGCTATCGCGTCTCTGATGGCAGGAAAGGTAGTTTCTGCCAATATTGACACAGAGATTCAGGATAGCTTGATCAATGAGACTTTGAAGGAAATAGGTGACAGCACATGGCTAAGCTAATTTCAGGAACTTATGGAGAAGCCTTGTTTCAGCTGGCAGTAGAAGAACAGAAGGAAGATCAGTTTTTAGAAGAGGTGCTTTCTCTGCAGAAAGTTCTGACTGAGAACGGTGAATTGAATGATCTGATGAACCATCCGAAGATTTCCAAAGAGGAAAAAGAAGAGGTTTTAAAGAATGTATTTCAAAACCGGCTTAGTGACGAGCTTACAGGATTTCTTGTACTGATCCTGCAGAAAGACCGTTATGGAGAGATTGACGGAATCCTTGATTTCTTCGTAGGAAAGATGAAGGAATATAAAGGTATCGGAACTGCCTATGTGACAACGGCTGTACCCCTGAGGGATAAGCAGAAAACAGAAATAAAAGAGAGGCTGCTGGCGACCACCGCGTATCGGGAGATGGAGGTCTACTATGAGGAAGATAAAACTCTGATCGGCGGTATCGTCATCCGGATCGGAGATAGAGTAGTTGACAGCAGTATCCGTACAAAACTGGAGCGATTGACAAAGGAGTTGTCAGAACTTCAAATCAGTTAAGAGTTTTCAAAAATATAGATGATAAAAGAAAGGTGCGGAAAGATCCATGAATTTAAGACCAGAAGAAATAAGTTCAGTGATCAAGGATCAGATCAAGAGGTATGCCGATAAGCTTGAAGTATCCGATGTGGGTACGGTTATTCAGGTTGCTGACGGTATCGCTCGTGTGCACGGCTTACAGAATGCGATGCAGGGTGAGCTATTGGAGTTCCCCGGCGAAGTATATGGCATGGTACTTAACTTGGAAGAAGATAATGTCGGAGCGGTTTTACTTGGCAGCCATAAGAATATCAATGAAGGCGATACTGTAAAAACAACCGGCAGAGTGGTAGAAGTACCGGTAGGCGACGCGATGACCGGCAGGGTAGTCAATGCCCTCGGACAGCCGATTGATGGAAAAGGTCCCATCACAACAACAAAATATCGTAGAATTGAACGTGTGGCATCGGGAGTTATTACCAGACAGTCTGTTGATACTCCGCTGCAGACAGGTATTAAGGCGATTGACTCTATGGTTCCTATCGGAAGGGGACAGCGTGAGTTGATTATCGGTGACAGACAGACCGGTAAGACAGCGATTGCGATCGATACGATCATTAACCAGAAGGGTCAGAATGTTAAATGTATCTATGTTGCGATTGGTCAGAAGGCTTCTACCGTTGCAACGATTGTAAAGACATTAGAGGAGTTCGGCGCGATGGCATATACGACAGTGGTAGCGTCTACAGCTTCCGAGCTGGCTCCGCTTCAGTATATTGCACCGTATGCAGGATGCGCGATCGGTGAGGAATGGATGGAGAACGGCGAGGACGTACTTGTGATCTATGATGATTTAAGTAAACACGCGACGGCATACCGTACACTCTCCTTGCTTCTGAGAAGACCGCCCGGGCGTGAGGCGTATCCCGGCGATGTCTTTTATCTTCATTCAAGATTATTGGAGAGAGCTGCCCGTATGAGCAAAGAGTACGGCGGCGGTTCCCTGACAGCGCTTCCCATCATTGAGACGCAGGCGGGTGATGTATCGGCATATATTCCGACAAATGTTATTTCTATTACAGACGGTCAGATTTATCTGGAGACAGAAATGTTCAACGCAGGTTTCCGACCGGCGATCAATGCCGGACTTTCGGTATCCCGTGTTGGTGGCGCTGCACAGATCAAAGCAATGAAGAAAATTGCAGGACCGATCCGTTTGGAACTGGCACAGTATCGTGAACTTGCAGCATTCTCCCAGTTTGGTTCCGATCTGGACGAGGATACTAAGGAACGTCTTGCACAGGGCGAGAGGATCAAGGAGATGTTGAAGCAGCCACAGTATAAGCCGATGCCGGTAGAGTATCAGGTTATCATTATTTACGCGGCTACTAAGAAATATCTTCTGGATATTGACGTTGACGCAGTCGGACGTTTTCAGGATGGACTGTTTGAGTTTATCGATACTAAATATTCTGAAATTCCTGAGTCGATCAAGAAGACAAAGGAACTGTCGGGAGAAATGGAAGAACTGCTGATTAAGGCAATTACGGAATTTAAGGCGGATTTCAGGTAAATATAAAAATATAAACCTTAGTCAGATAGAAAGCTAAGAGAAAGGCATGGTTATATCATTATGGCTTCCATGAGAGATATAAAAAGGCGTAAAAGCAGTATAGAGAGTACGCAGCAGATTACGAAAGCCATGAAGCTTGTTGCCACGGTAAAATTGCAGAAGGCAAAGGCAAGGGCGGAGCAGTCACAGATCTATTTTGACTCCCTTTACCATACAATGGTTTCCATCCTTGCCAAATCCCCTGATATGGATCATCCGTATTTAAAATCAAAAGGCAAGGGGAAAAAGGCAGTCATTATGATCACTTCCAATAAAGGACTTGCCGGAGGATATAACTCCAATGTGATCAAGCTGATCACCCAGAATGAGGAGTTTAAAAAGGATAACACGATTGTCTATCCCATCGGTAAGAAAGGCAAGGATGCCATGAAACGTTATGGCTATGAATTGGGAACAAATTATTCCGAAGTGATCGATGAACCGGCATATCAGGATACGGTTGCTATTACCAAGGAACTGTTACATGCATTTGAAGCCGGAGAAATCTGCGAGATCTATCTTGCATATACATTCTTTAAAAATACGGTGAGCCATGTTCCGACACTGCGCAGGCTTCTTCCGCTGGATGCGGAGAATATAGCGACGGAGGATGAACAGGATACCAAGGCAGAGGCGCCGATGAACTTTGAACCGGAAGATGAGGAAGCTCTGAACCTGATCATTCCAAAGTACATCACCAGCCAGTTATATGGCGGGCTGATCGAGTCGATCGCCAGTGAAAATGGTGCCCGTATGCAGGCAATGGATTCAGCAACAAACAATGCAGCGGAGATGATAGATCACTTGTCATTGCTGTACAATAGAGCGCGTCAGGGCTCCATTACGCAGGAGCTTACCGAGATTATTGCCGGTGCTGACGCTATCAATTAGAGAAAGGAGTCATATAATAGAGATGGCAGATGTAAAAAAGGGTAAACTGACCCAGATTATTGGTGCGGTTCTCGATGTTAAATTTGAAGATGCCCTGCCGGAGATCAACGAGGCGATCAATATCCCGATGAAAGAAGGCAATACTCTGGTGGTTGAGGTTGCGCAGCATCTGGGAGATGACACCGTGCGATGTGTGGCAATGGGTCCTACAGACGGTCTCGTCAGAGGAATGGAGGCGGTTGCTACCGGATCACCGATCACAGTGCCGGTTGGCGAACATACATTAGGTCGTATTTTTAATGTTCTTGGTGAACCGATTGATAATAAACCGGCACCTACAGATGTAGAATTTGAGCCGATACACAGACCTGCGCCGGAATTTAAAGAGCAGTCCACAGAGACAGAACTTTTGGAGACAGGTATCAAGGTGGTTGACCTGCTCTGCCCTTATCAGAAGGGTGGAAAGATCGGTTTGTTCGGTGGTGCTGGTGTTGGTAAGACAGTATTGATTCAGGAGTTGATCCGTAATATTGCAACAGAGCATGGCGGATATTCCGTATTTACCGGTGTTGGAGAGAGAACAAGAGAGGGTAATGACCTCTACCATGAAATGAGCGAATCAGGCGTTATCGAAAAGACTGCCATGGTATTCGGTCAGATGAATGAGCCGCCCGGGGCAAGAATGAGGGTTGGTCTGACAGGACTGACGATGGCGGAGTATTTCCGTGACAAGGGCGGTAAAGACGTGCTATTATTTATTGATAACATTTTCCGATTTACACAGGCGGGTTCCGAAGTGTCTGCACTTCTTGGACGTATGCCATCCGCCGTTGGTTATCAGCCGACGCTGCAGACGGAGATGGGTGCTTTGCAGGAGCGAATCACATCAACAAAGAATGGTTCCATCACCTCTGTACAGGCAGTATATGTGCCTGCAGATGACTTGACAGACCCTGCGCCTGCGACGACATTTGCGCATTTGGACGCAACTACCGTATTGTCGCGTAGTATTTCCGAACTTGGTATCTATCCGGCTGTTGATCCGCTGGAGTCCACGTCAAGAATTTTGGATCCGCGTATTGTTGGTAATGAACATTATCAGGTGGCTCGTGATGTACAGGAGATTCTTCAGAAATATAAAGAGCTTCAGGATATTATCGCGATCCTTGGTATGGACGAACTTTCCGAAGATGATAAGCTGGTCGTAAACCGTGCAAGAAAGGTACAAAGATTCCTGTCTCAGCCGTTTTTCGTAGCGACGCAGTTTACCGGTATGGAAGGAAAGTATGTTCCGATCTCTGAGACGATTCGTGGATTCAGAGAGATCATAGATGGCAAGCATGATGATATTCCGGAAGGATTTTTCTTAAATGCAGGTTCTATCGACGAGGTAGTTGCCAGAATGAATAAGAAGTAAGCCTTTGTCTTGGAAAGGAGCTGTTGAATAAGGTGGCAGACAATACATTTTTATTAAAAATAATTACACCGGAACGGCTTTTCTTTGAGGGCGAAGCTGAGATGGTAGAGTTTAATACGACAGAGGGTCAGATCGGTATTTATAAGAATCATGTGCCGACGACGGTCATTATCAGTCCGGGGATTCTGACAATTACAATGCCTAATGAAGAAAAGGAGGCAGCGCTTCATGCCGGATTTGTGGAGATCCTGCAGAATCAGGTAACCATCCTTGCGGAAGCGATAGAGTGGCCGGGTGAGATTGATGAGAACCGTGCGAAGTCTGCAAAGGAACGTGCAGAAAGAAGGCTGCAGGCGAAAGAAGCCGGTATCGATGAGGATCGTGCGCAGATCGCTTTAATGCGTGCGCTGACTAGAATACAGACAATCAAATAATCATAACGAAATAGCGATTGCTATGGAATGGCGATCGCTATTGTTGCGCTGAAACATTTTTTCGGCATCCGCATAGAATATATCAAAGAGCTTTGGGATGTATCTATGAGAGGAAACAGGGTATTGCCATTTTACATGACCTATCCCATGCCAATGGCATATGAAGATGAAGATGTCATGCTTCGGGACTTGGAATATCTGCAGCAGATGTATCCACAGGATGCAAAAAAGTATCAAAAGAAGATCGTTAGTATCTTAGACAAGATGGACTATGAAGGAAGTATGATCTATGACGATTATCCGGATCAGTTCATGCTGTATAAACTGTCGAGAGATATTACCGAGATGATTAGGAAAGATGAAATAGCAGAGGCTGCAAAAAAAATGGAGCAACAATCAGATATGGATGCGGACTATTCTGCCTCTGAAGCGGCGGATGGCGTTGCGTCTCCGAGCAGGAATATGATGGAACAGGAGACGGATCTTTCTCCGGAAAGATGGAAGCAGATTGGTGATATGGTTCAGGTACTGTTATTTTATGAAATCTATAAAAGAAGACATAATTCCGGACGGGGGATGCTAAAATTTTTTTAACAGTAAAAAGGAGCTTGCAGAGCCGGTAAGCGGTTTGCGTAGGCTCCTTTTTTGAGGATAAGAAATGGATAAATTTGAGCAGGAAATGAAATTGCGGGAAGCGATGTCGCAGATCGTATCAGAACGGCTGTATCGTATCATCGTCAGCAGACCATTTGACAAGGGGGAACTGACGAAGGTAACGGTACGTCCGGTTGTAATTCGCGGGGAACTGGTCTTTCAGGAGACAAGGTATGTAGGAACAAAGGTACTGCATGAAAACTACAATGCAGAGAAGATGCAGGATAGACTTATATGTTATCTGAAAGAGGAATTTGGCCAGTTAGAGGCGGAATGTATTGATAGAAAAATTACGATCCTGACGAATAAGAAGGGAACCGTGACAGTCCGTGAGAAGAAAAAAACAGTTATCAATGATATGGCCGGATGTTCTTTAGAGCATAACCGGAGTAAAAACCATATCTTAAAAGATGGCGAAAAGATAGATTTTCTGGTTGCTCTGGGAGTGCAGACACCGGAAGGCAGAGTGGTCAAAACAAAATATCATAAGTTTAAACAGATCAATCGGTATCTGGAATTTATAGAAGATATTTTACCGGCGCTCCAAAAGGAAGATACGATACGTATCGTTGATTTCGGTTGTGGAAAATCTTACCTGACATTTGCGTTGTATTATTATCTGAAGATCATGCAAAATAAAAATATAGAGATTATCGGTCTGGACCTGAAAAAAGACGTGATCGAAGACTGTAATGCACTGAAGGACAAGCTTGGATATCAGGATTTGAGATTCATCAGAGGCGATATTAAAGATTATGAGAATACGGATAAGATAGATATGGTGGTATCCCTTCATGCCTGTGATACGGCGACGGACTATGCCATTGCGAAGGCGGTGTCGTGGGGTGCGAAGGTGATCATGGCAGTGCCGTGCTGCCAGCATGAATTGAACAGACAGATCGTTTGCGCGCCGCTTCAGGAGATATTAAAGTATGGCGTCATCAAGGAACGGATATCGGCGCTGATCACGGATGCTTATCGTGCGGACTGTCTGGAAGAAATGGGATATGAGACACAGATTCTGGAATTTATCGATCTGGAGCATACGCCGAAGAACCTGCTGATCCGTGCGGTCAGGAAAGAAAAAAAGATTTCCCCTAAAAAGAGTGGTCAGGAGAGTTCCGGTTCCTTGGAAGAACTGGAGCAGTATCTTCATATCCATCCGCTGCTGGGACAATTGATAGGGAAACGCTGATCAAAGCGCTTCCTTAGACGATCAAAAAGGAAATGACAGTCAGGGATAATTTACGAAAGGAACAAGAGCCTTAAAGTGAGAAGAAAAGGTATCAGCAAGGGAATTATATTAACCATATATTGCGTTTGCATGTTTTTTGCGTCCCTGATTCTTCTGGGGGCTTTGATGAACCGCGGCAATACCGATATGACGGCGGAGATGAGTCCTGCCGGTTTTCCACTGGTTTCTTTTGTGTGTGAAGGGATGGAGTTCAATACCTTACACGGATATGCAGATCAGATGGAGATCCCATATCTAAGGGATACCATTACGCCATTGATGGAGGGCAGAAATCTTTCGCTCAGAATCGATACCTATGGAACGGGCATTGAAAAGATTTCCTATGAAGTTCGGACGATGAATGCGTCGCGTCTGATTGAGGACACGCAGATTTATAATTATCTTACGGATGGAGATATCATTACGGCAGACATTACGCTAAAAGACCTTTTGGATGATCATCAGGAATATTCCTTCTGTATTCTCCTGCGGACAGTAAAAGGAGATGAGATACGATATTATACCAGAATCATAGAGGCGGATGATTATCAGCTGCAGGAGAAACTGGAATATGTTTATTTTTTTAATGATGCTACCTTTGATAAATATACGGCGTCCAATGAACTTCCTACCTATCTGGAAAGCAATTCGGAAGGGAACAATACCACATTTCATAAAGTTAATATCCATAGCAGCCTGAATCAGGTGACATGGGGCAATCTGCCGGTGGAGAGAATTACGGAGCCGGTGGCTATGATTCGTGATATCGAGAGTAGCATTGCTAATATAGAAGTTCAATATTTTGCCGTCATTACGGAAAATGAAAAGGATATCTTCTACGCCATTGAGGAATACTATCGGATTCGTCAGGGGGAGGAAAGATTTTATCTGTTGGATTATGAAAGGATGATGGAGCAGATCTTTGATCTGAAGACAGCCACAATGGCTAATAATAAGATCATGCTTGGCATCTTGGGTGAGGATGTGCAGATGGCTGAAAGTTCTGACGGCAGCCGTTTGGCGTTTGTCAATGCAGGCTGTCTTTACAGCTACAATATCACAGATAATAAAATTTCAAAGGTGTTTGGCTTTTTGGACGATGATATCACTGATCTGAGAGAATCTTATCAGGAACATGACATCAAGATCTTTCATGTGGATGAAACGGGTAATGTATATTTTATGGTGTATGGATATATGAACCGGGGCATCCATGAGGGAGAGATGGGAGCAGCAGTCTATTATTATGACAGCGTTTTAAATACCGTGGAGGAGGAAGTGTTTATTCCTTATACGAAATCCTTTGAGATGTTGGAACAGGATGTATTGAAGCTGTCCTATGTAAATAGCGCTAATGAATATTTTGTTTATCTGGATCATGCGATTTATCAGATCGGTCTTTTGGATCATACCTGCCAGAAGCTGGTTACCGGATTACCGCAGGGAGCATTTGCAGCATCGAGACAGCAGCAGATCATTGCCTGGGCAAGCGGTGCAGACTTAAATAATGCAACCCAGATTATTATATGTGATCTTACAACAGGAAAAATAAATAATATAGAGGCGGAGGAAAATACACGAATCCAACCGATCGGATTTTTTGGGGAGGATTTTGTATATGGTGTTGCAAGGAAGGAAGATATTATTAGAGATGCCACCGGAAAGATGCTGTATCCGATGTATCAGGTTTTGATCCGGGATGCGCGAGGGAATATCTTGAAGCAGTATGAGGAAGCCGGTATTTACGTTGTGGATACGCAGGTGGGAGATGATATGATCACCATGATCCGTATGAAGCGGGATGAAAGCAACAGAGGCTGGTCTTATACTACTGATGATCAGATCTTGTATAATGATACATCCAGCGGTGGAAAGAATACCATCGAGGTCGTTACGACGGAAAATTATGAAAAGATCATACAGATTGTGGTAAGGAAGGAAATAAATACAGACACGCTGCAGGTGCTAGAACCCAAGCAGGTGCTTTTTGAAGGAGACAGAAGCGTATATTTAGGAGAGGAATCCTATACAGGCAATGAGTATTACCTTTACGCAAAAGGTGATCTGGCGGGTATCTATGCAGAGCTTCCGAAGGCAATTGATGAGGCATACCAGTTAAATGGTGTTGTGGTGAATGATCAGGGAACATATCTGTATCGAAAGACGGGCAGAGTAGCAAGAAATCAGATTATGGCGATCAATCCGGTACAGGCGAATACGGAAGGAGAGGAACTGGCAGTCTGTTTGGACGTCATGCTTGCTCTGGAAGGATTTACAGTGGATACGGCACCGCTTCTTCGTCAGGGCAGGGAGCCGGAGGAAATTCTGGAAGAGAAAGGACAGGGGATGACAGTGCTGGATTTGAATGGATGCAGGCTGGACATTATACTTTATTATGTGGCACAGGATATTCCCGTATTGGCCCGAATGGTGGATGGCTCGGCAGTGCTGGTGATCGGCTATAATGAGTATCAGATCGTGGTCATGAATCCGCAGACAGGAACCAATTATAAGATAGGTATGAATGAGGCAAGCAGATGGTTTGAGGAAAATGGGAATTGGTTTTTGACATATATGATGGATTAGGGTTTATATTGTTGATCGTTCAACACTCAGAACGTATATAAAACATTGATAAATCCACTTGACAAAATACCCCTAGTAGGTATATGATGATTGGTAATCAGATACCTACTGGGGGTATTAGTGTGAGAAGAATTTCCAATTGCTTTGCATTTTTTGATTAGATTTAAACAAGGCGGAAAGGTGGGGATGACAATGGCAAAATGCTGTAATACTAAGACAAAAAAGCGTACACCGGAGGAATATAAAAAGCTGGTCAACCGGTTAAACAGGATCGAGGGACAGATCCGAGGAATCCGTAAAATGCTGGAAGAAGATGCGTATTGTCCGGATATTCTGATTCAGGCTTCTGCAGCCAACGCTGCGATCAATGCATTCAGCAAAGAACTGTTATCAGAGCATATCAAGACCTGCGTTGCTGAGGATGTCCGTGCCGGTAAGGATGAGGTCATTGACGAGCTGCTGGTAACGCTGCAGAAGATGATGAAGTAGGGAATGTTTTGACAAAGGCTTAAGATCATGCAGTAGGAATATATTGACGAAGGATTATGATAATATAGCAGGAAATGTTTTGGTGTAAGATTATGATCATGCAGCAGGAAATGTTTTGACGGAGGACTAGGATCATGCAGCGATATAATGTGACAGGGATGAGTTGTGCAGCATGTTCTGCCAGAGTAGAAAAGGCAGTAAATAAACTTTCCGGAGTGACGCAATGTTCGGTCAGTCTGTTGACCAATTCCATGGGTGTGGAAGGCGAGATATCGGCGTCGGAGGTGATCGCCGCAGTGGAAGCGGCAGGATACGGAGCGTCTTTAAAGGAGGAGTCGGCTTTCGGAAATGTGAATAATAACGGTAACGGAGCAGCCGCTCAGGGTGATGGGTATGCTTCTGCGGAAATGGATGCGCTGACAGATAAGGAAACGCCAAAAATGAAAAAGCGGTTAATTGCTTCGCTTATTTTTCTGATTGTCCTAATGTATTTTTCTATGGGTCATATGATGTGGAACTGGCCGGTACCAATATTTTTTGCAGAAAATCATGTTGCAATGGGATTGCTTCAACTACTGCTGACAGGTGTGGTGATGGTAATCAACCAGAAATTTTTTATCAGCGGATTTAAGGGACTGCTTCATCGTGCGCCAAATATGGATACTCTGGTGGCGTTAGGATCAGCGGCGGCATTTGTCTATAGCACCTATGCGTTGTTTGCTATGACAGATGCACAGGCGAAGGGCGATATGGATGCCGTTATGATGTATATGCATGAGTTTTATTTTGAATCTGCGGCGACGATCCTGACGTTGATCACGGTAGGAAAGATGCTGGAAGCAAGGTCGAAAGGCAGAACAACTGATGCACTAAAGGGACTGATGAGTCTGGAACCTAAGACGGCGACGTTACTGATCGATGGTGTAGAGCAGATCGTGCCGATTGCGCAGGTGAAAAAGGGCGATTGTTTTGTGGTACGCCCTGGGGAGCAGATTCCGACAGATGGTATGATCTTAGAGGGAAATGGTGCGGTTAATGAAGCATCCCTGACAGGGGAAAGTATTCCTGTGGATAAGGGTGCGGGAGATCATGTCTATGCGGCGACCATGAACCAGTCGGGATTTTTGCGTTGTGAAGCAACGAAAGTCGGAGAAGATACGACGCTTTCCCAGATCATTAAGATGGTCAGCGATGCAGCGGCAACCAAGGCGCCGATTGCAAAAGTGGCGGATACGGTATCAGGATTCTTTGTGCCGGTGGTGATCGGCATTGCCGCATTGACGATCCTGATCTGGCTGTTGGTGGGAGAGACCGTAGGATTTGCACTGGCAAGGGGGATTTCCGTATTGGTCATTAGCTGTCCTTGTGCACTGGGTCTTGCAACGCCGGTAGCGATCATGGTAGGAAACGGTGTCGGTGCGAAGAACGGTATTTTATTTAAGACGGCGGTTTCCTTGGAAGAGACCGGAAAGGTGGGAATGGTTGCTCTGGATAAGACAGGGACGATTACCATCGGAGAGCCGAAGGTGACGGATTATTTTCCTGCAGAAGGTATTACAGAAACAGAACTTCTACAGTATGCGTATGCGCTGGAGCAGAAAAGCGAGCATCCATTAGCGAAAGCCATCGTAGAACAAGCGAAGACCAAAGGGATCACACCCATGGATGTACGGGAATTTGAAGCGCTTCCGGGGAATGGACTGCAGGCGGTGATCGATACGCAGCAGGGTAAGCAGAGAGGTGATGATGCGCATTTTGAAAACGAAGAACATGCACATGAGGTACTTGCGGGCGGCAGCGTGAAATTTATCGGCAGCCGGATACCGCTTTCGGAGGATATCAGAAAAAAAACAGAAGAACTTGCAGACAAAGGAAAGACGCCGCTTTTATTCAGCCGTGGCGGAGAGTTTCTCGGTATCATCGCAGTAGCGGACGTCATCAGGGAAGACAGCCGGGATGCTGTTAAGGCGCTTCAGAATATGGGAATCCGTGTTATTATGCTGTCAGGAGATAATGAGCGGACAGCCAATGCCATCGGGGAGCAGGTCGGTGTGGATGAAGTGATTGCAGGCGTCCTGCCGGACGGTAAGGAACAGGTAGTCAGACAGCTTTCAGAACAGGGTAAGATTGCCATGGTAGGAGATGGAATCAATGATGCGCCTGCACTGACAAGAGCGAATATCGGCATTGCTATTGGCGCCGGAACGGATATTGCCATAGATGCGGCAGATATTGTTCTGATGAAGAACCGACTAAGCGACGTGGCTGCAGCTATCCGCTTAAGCCGGGCGACTCTTCGTAATATCCATCAGAATCTGTTCTGGGCATTTTTCTACAATGTGATTGGAATCCCGCTGGCAGCGGGAGCGTGGATACATTGGTTCGGATGGCAGCTCAATCCAATGTTTGCAGCGGCAGCCATGAGCCTGTCAAGCTTCTGCGTAGTAAGTAATGCACTCAGGCTGAATCTGGTGAAGCTGTATCGGGGAACGGAAGGCATTGGACATCAAAGCGATCCTATGGATCTGAATCAGAAGACAGAAGACGTTAAGCAAGTAAAAAATAATAATAAAAATAACAAAAATGAAAAGGAGAGTAAGAACATGACAAAGACATTGGTAATCGAAGGAATGATGTGCGGACACTGTGAGGCAAGAGTGAAGAAGCTGCTGGAAGGATTTGAAGGAATCAGCGAGGCGGTTGTCAGCCATGAGGCCGGAACGGCGGTGATCACCACAGAGAAAGAACCCGACGAGGCGGCGCTTCGTAAGGCAATTGAAGAAGACGGTTATAAATTGGTTGGGATGAAATAAACGTTAAAATTTATTGAATTGTTGCTTGGAGTCTATCGGAACTGTCAGTTTTTGCCAATGGTGCTTCGTACTGCTGCGAGAAAGGGGGTACGTGGTCATGCCATTGGCAAAATTTGGCATCCCCGACCAATCATTATGATGAGGTTCTATTTCCATCCTGTCTTTTTTCTTCTGAAAACTTCCTTACCATGCTGCAATCCACACTCCTTCCTCAATCTGCCATTATTACCATGATCCATCTACACCGCATTCTTCATGATCTAATGATAAACGATAATGCGCTGCAAGATAATATACTTTAACTGCTTCCATACAGCCTTCACCTTCCTCAAATACGGTTATCAGAAGATCATACTGAGGCCAACCCATGTAATTGAAATTTGATGCGACATATAAATATGTCTTTCCATCAATTTCCATCTCCCAATCGCAATCACGCCTCATTAGCCAATCTCCGCAGTTCCATGCTATAAGAGAAAAAGCTTCCTCTGATAAATAATCTCTCTCTGCGTTATTTCTCGGACTCTCCAGATCTATCCCTGCAAGATAATCCGTATGATCTCCTTCCCTGCTATAAATTTCATTCAGTGTATAGCCTGCCAATTCCCTGTTTGCTGCCATGACATTCCAAGGTTTTTCGGAATCATCGGAAGTTGTCCCATCATATTCCTCATTCCAACATACTAACAATTTTCCAAGTAAGATATACTTCGTTCCTTCATAATCCAAAACACATGAAACAGCAGCCGCATATGGAGCTGTCCCATATCCAATGATATTCCATCCACAATCATCATCATACTCCATAACAATCATCTGCCTATAGGCTACACCTCCGGTACCCTCGACACTTCTAAAAAATATATATTCCTCCTCTCCGTCCGAATCAATGTCCACTGCAATCAGGCTATAATTCCCTATACCTTCTCCAAGCTGATCAAGCGGAAAGTCAGATATCTCGTAACCATGTATTATCTCATAATCTTCATCATATGATTGCCGTATAGCGACTCCTTCCGGTGGTCTGCCATGTATGCTGTCATTGTCATATACCAGAAGCTGCTGCAATTCTTCAGGAAATCCCTCGCAAAATTCTCCTATGATATCTTCTTCCCTGACAACACAATTTGGCACATCAAATGGCTCATGTATTGTTTCCCTTAGGTCCAAAAATATTTTATTTTCTGCAAATACCTCATTATAATTCACTATGAAATCTCCATCCATATGGTATCTGAATTCCGTATTTGCTGTTTC
>JAIDPF010000046.1 GCA_029062895.1 Lachnospiraceae bacterium | reverse complement strand
AAACCTATTTTTTCTTCTTCATCGTATTATTTTTTTATTAGAAAGATTTATGTCTGATGAAGAACTAAAGCTTTCGGAAGAAGAAGCAGCGAGAAAAGCGGAAGAAGAACGCGTCAAGGCGGAGGAAGAACGCAAACGCGCGGAAGAAGAGGCAGCGCGAAAGGCGGAAGAAGAACGCAGGAAAAAAGAGTTAGAAGAATTGTGTGCCGATGCGCAGAGTACAGGTAAAAAGGCATTAACTAAGGCAAAGAAATCGGTAGAATCCGCGAGAATAGATCTTGAGTCTGCATTAGATAAATTTAATACGTATTACCAGAAGGCTGGTAAGGATGCGGACAATAAAGAGATGAAGGAGGTATATTGTGAGGTCGAGGAGAATCTTGGAGTCCTCTATTATCAGGAGAAATCTTTTAAGCTTGCGGTACCGCTTTTGAAGGATGCAAGTGAGAATGGAAGGAACAGAGCTAAAATCTATATGGCGGAATGGTGCCTGCGTAGCCGTAAGGAACTTCCGGAAGATCCGGAGGAACTGAAGAAGAAGCTGGAAGAGGCTTTGGCGGACGAGAGCCTGATGAAGAAATATCCGGAAGACCAGATGCTGGCAAACATGATTCTGGCACGGATTCACATGGAAGGTATCGGTGTGAAGAAGAATCCGGCTGAAGCGTTTCAATATTATCTCAAATGTGCGGAGCTTGGAGATGTGGAAGCAATGGCGATGGTGGGTAACTGTTATCTGTACGGCGAAGGCGTAAAGAAGGATACCAAGACGGCATTTACATGGAATGAAAAGGCAGCCAAGGCCGGCAATGAACGGGCGATCCGTAACGTAGCAGTCAGCTATGATTTCGGAACCGGTGTAAAGAAGGATCCGCAACAGGCTGTGCAGTGGTATAAAAAATTATTGGAGATCCTTGGCAATGATAGATTTGCAAAATATAGGATCGCAATCTGCCTGAGCGACCCTGACCGTGATTATGGCATCAAACCGACGCAGGAGATGTATGAGGAGGCAATTTCTTATGCGAATCAGGCGATCGAAGAAGGGGAGAAAAATGCCAATTATATTCTGGGATATTGTTACACTTACGGCAAGGGCGTCCAAAAGGATCACGAGCAGGCGTACCAGTATTATGCCAAGGCTGCTAATCAGGGACATCAGAAAGCAAAGGAAAAACTGAACCATTTTGTAAAGACCAACATGGGGTATGTTTATAAGTAAAAGACAAGAACGGAAAAAAGGGAGATGGAACGTCTCCCTTTTTATTGGAAAGGGCTTGACTTTTTATTGGAGTTTATTTATAATTAACTCCGTGAGTTTTTGAAATCGTGGCGGGGTGTGGCTCAGTTTGGCTAGAGCGCCGTGTTAGGGACGCGGAGGCCGCAAGTTCGAATCTTGTCACTCCGATTGGACTCTGCTGAAGAAGCCTTGTTTGATCGCAAGGCTTCTTTTCGCAGAGAGATACGACTGGTTGTCAGGCAGCATTTATGGAAATACTTCTGACAGGATAAATGATGGGGAGCAGAGGGTCTGCCGGGAATACGGATGGGGGAATAAGTGAAATGATCAAAAGCATGACTGGATTTGGACGTTGTGAGATGGAGGAAGACGGTCGTAAGTTCATGGTTGAGATGAAGGCGGTCAATCACCGGTATCTGGATGAGAATATTAAGATGCCGAAAAAGCTTAATTTCTTTGAAGCATCCATTCGTAATCTGATGAAGGAATATGCCCAGAGGGGTAAGGTGGATATTTTTATCACCTTTGAGGACTACACGGAAGAAAATGTTACTATCAAATATAATCATGATGTTGCAGCGGAATACCTTTCCTATCTGAAACAGATGAAAGAGGAATTTGGTCTGGAGGATGACATCCGCGCATCGACGCTTTCACGTTATCCGGAAGTGTTTACGATGGAGGAACAGCCAATTGATGAGGATAAACTCTGGGGACTTCTGGAAAAGACACTGAGGGGCGCTGCTGAAGCATTCGTGGAAGCCAGACAAAGGGAAGGCGAGAATCTGAAAAATGACCTGATTGGTAAGCTGGACGGGATGTTAAAGGTGGTAGATGAGATTGCGGCAAGATCGCCGGAGATCGTCAGGGAATATCAGGTAAAGCTTCAGACAAAGATAAAAGAGATGCTTTCCGATGTACAGATCGATGAGGGACGTCTGCTGACGGAGGTCACGATCTTTGCGGACAAGGTTTGCGTGGATGAAGAGATTGTCCGGTTGCGCAGCCATATTGAGACGACGAAGAAGACGCTGACGGATGGCGGAAGCGTAGGACGCAAGCTTGATTTTATTGCGCAGGAAATGAACCGGGAAGCGAATACGATTCTCTCTAAGGTAAATGATCTGGATCTGTCTGCTTATGGAATTGAGCTAAAGACAGAGATCGAGAAGGTACGTGAGCAGATACAGAATATAGAATAGTCGAGGATACCTGCTTGAGTAAGCTGATTCACATTGGATATGGTAATGTTGTAAATGTAGAAAAGATCATCTCAATCGTAAGCCCCGATGCTGCGCCCATCAAGCGTCTGGTGCAGCATGCAAAGGAAAATGGTCTTGCGATCGACGCGACGCAGGGAAGAAAGACTAAGGCAGTGATTGTGATGGAAAATCAGCAGGTGGTTCTTTCAGCGCTCCTGCCAGAGACGATCATGGGCAGAGCGCAGACAGAGGACGGTGAAATAGGTGAAACGTGAGGGAATTCTTGTAGTAATATCCGGATTTGCCGGAACCGGTAAGGGAAGTGTGGTACATGGCTTGATGGAGCAGTATGAGCAGTATGCGCTGTCTATCTCCATGACGACAAGGAACCCACGCCCCGGAGAAGAAGAAGGAGTTTCTTATTTCTTTGTTGATAGAGAGCGTTTTGAAGAGGAAATTAAGAACGATGGTCTGATTGAGTATGCTTCTTACTGTGATAATTATTACGGAACGCCTAAGAAGTATGTACAGCAGCAGTTGCAAGAGGGCAGAGATGTCATACTTGAGATTGAGATCCAAGGGGCGCTTAAGATTAAGGAACAGTTTCCAACGGCGCTTCTCCTGTTTATTGTTCCCCCTTCGGCAGCAGAGTTAAAAAGACGACTGGTTGGCAGGGGAACGGAGACACCGGAGGTCGTAGAAAAGCGAATGCGCAGAGCTGCGGAAGAAGCGGAAGGAATTGGACAGTATGATTATATCATCGTCAATGATTCTTTGGAGGATTGTATCAGAAAAACCCATGAAGTGATCAACGCCGCCCGGTTGACTCCGGTACGCAATGAATCATTCATTAAGGAAATCCGGAATGAATTGGTGGAGATAAGCCGGAAATAAATAATAAGGAGAATGAAATTATGTTACACCCATCTTACACAGATCTTATGGCAGTTGTAAACAGTGAGGTTGAGCCGGGAGAAGAGCCCGTTGTTGCAAGCCGTTATTCCATTGTTATGGCGACGGCAAAAAGAGCAAGACAGATCATAGCAGGCGATGCGCCGCTGGTGTATAGCAAAGGGAAAAAGCCTCTGTCTATGGCGGTAGAGGAACTTAATGAATCAAAGATAAAAATACTTGGCGACGAGGATTAATACAGTCATGATAGCGTGTTCTTTGGATGTGCCAAAGACGCGCTATTTTTACATTTGATGTGGGGGATTTTTATGAAAGTATTGCTGGTCTCTCTGGGATGTGATAAAAATCTGGTTGACAGTGAAATGATGTTAGGTATGCTTGCGGATGCTGGGTATCAGATCACGGATGAGGAATCTGAAGCGGATATTATCATCGTCAATTCCTGCTGTTTTATCATGGATGCGAAACAGGAAAGCATTGATACCCTGATTGAAATGGGGACGTTAAAAGAGCAGGGAAGATGTAAGGCGTTGATCGTGACCGGATGTCTGGCTCAGCGCTACGCGAAGGAGATCCATGAGGAGATCCCGGAGGTAGATGCTGTCATCGGAACGACGGGAGCCGATCAGCTGATTGCGGTGATCGAAAGTATTCTCGCCGGCAAAAGCAGGGATGCAGTTATGGGAGCCGATCGTGCTCCGCTGTACGGAAAAAGACGTATTCTGACAACAGGCGGTTATTATGCGTATCTGAAGATCGCGGAAGGTTGCGATAAGCATTGTACCTATTGTATCATCCCGAAGGTTAGGGGCAATTACCGCTCCGTTCCGATGGAGGCGCTTCTGGCAGAAGCCCAAAAACTTGCGGAACAGGGAGTAAAAGAACTGATTCTGGTAGCGCAGGAGACGACGGTATATGGACAGGATCTTTATGGGAAGAAATCATTATCGGAACTTCTCAGAAAACTGTGCGGCATCGACGGAATTGAATGGATACGTGTTATGTACTGTTATCCGGAGGAGATCGATGAGGAATTGATCCGGACGATGAAGGAAGAGAGTAAGATATGTCATTATCTTGATCTGCCGATCCAGCATGCGGACGATTGGATCCTTCAGAGGATGGGGCGCAGGACAAACCGGAACGGTCTTAGAAAAACGATAGAAAGGCTGCGTAGTGAGATCCCGGATATCTGCCTCAGAACTACTTTGATTACCGGATTTCCGGGAGAAACCAACGAGATGTTTGAGGCGCTTGCATCGTTTGTAGATGAGATGGAATTTGACAGGCTTGGGGTATTTACATACTCCGCAGAGGAAGATACTCCGGCGGCAGGGATGCCGGATCAGATTGCGGAGGAGGAGAAAGAATTTCGCAGAAATGAAATTATGCTGCTGCAGCAGGAGATTGCGTTTGAAAAGGCAGAAGCTATGGTCGGGCAGGTGCTTCCCGTGATGGTGGAAGGATGTCTTCCTGACGAGGGGGTTATCGTTGCAAGAACTTATATGGATGCTCCCGGTATTGATGGCAATGTATTTATTGAGACAGACAGGGATTTTTACAGTGGTACGTTGATAAATGTCCGGATTACCGGAAGCAATGAGTATGATTTGATTGGAGAACTGGTGGATGAATTTACCTAATAAACTGACATTATTTCGAGTGATATTGATCCCGTTTTTTCTGTTCTTTTTATTATCGGGATATGGCGGAGCATATAGCAGATGGATCGCGCTGGGGATCTTTGTGGTGGCGAGCCTGACGGATCTTTTGGATGGAAAGATCGCGAGGAAGTATCATCTGGTTACGAACTTCGGTAAATTTATGGATCCCTTGGCGGATAAGCTGTTAGTGTGCAGCGCAATGATTGCGTTTGTTGAACTGGGGCAGATGCCGTCATGGATTGTGATCATCATTATCAGCAGGGAATTCGCGATTAGCGGTTTCCGTCTGGTAGCGGCTGATAATGATGTTGTGATCGCGGCGAGTTGGTGGGGGAAGATCAAGACGGTTTCCCAGATGGTTATGGTTATTTTAATGATTGCGAATATAGAGCAGCTTGCTCTGGTGACAGAGATTATTATGTGGCTGGCGCTGGCGCTGACACTGATCTCCATGATCGATTACTTTATCAAAAACAGAGGCGTTATGAAGGGGTCTATGTAGTTATGTAAACCTCATGGGCAGAATTGTGGAAGGAAAAATGATAAAGCAATTGTTTTGCAATCACCTAATAGTATAAATGGGCAATTGCGCAACGGAAGCATGTAACAAATGAATTTCACAAATGCATAAACATAGTATAATAAGATGAGAGGATAAGGAAAGAGATATGACTGCTGAAACCATATTTGTTGGAACGGAGCTGCTGTTGGGGAATATTGTAAATACGAATGCCGCTTACCTTGCGGAGCAGATGGCGGTAATGGGGTTCCCGATGTTTTATCAGACAACCGTGGGAGATAATGCGGAGCGTTTGGAGGGATGTATCCGTCAGGCGTTGGACAGATCAGATCTTGTGATTCTGAGCGGGGGACTTGGTCCGACGCAGGATGATATTACGAAGGAAACGGCAGCTAAAGTGATGGGAAAAGAACTTCTCCTGAATGAAGATGCAAAAAAGCAGATTGAGGCGTATTTTGCAAAAAAAGGGAAGACGATGGCGGAGAACAATCTGAAACAAGCGATGATGCCAAAGGATTCCATGATGCTTGAGAATACTAATGGAACGGCGCCGGGAGTGATCATGGAACAGGATGGTAAAATTTTAGTGCTGCTTCCCGGTCCGCCGGAAGAACTTAATCTGATGTTTGAAAGATCGGTAGTTCCTTATCTGCAAAGCAAAGTATCGCAGGTGATCTATTCTGCGATGGTGAAAGTGTGCGGCATGAGCGAGAGTGATGTGGCGCAGCAGTTAGATGATCTGATCCGAAGTGCAGGGGATGTGACGGTAGCTCCTTATGCCAAGATCGGGGAAGTGCATCTGCGTGTGACTGCAAAAGCGGAGGATGAGAAGCAGGCGAAAAAGTTGGTTAAGCCTGTGATTAAGGATATCAAGGCAAGACTTGGGGACGCGGTATATACAACACATGAAGAGATCAGTCTGGAACAGAGCGTGGTGGATCTTCTATTGGCCAATAACCTTACGGTGACGACGGTGGAATCCTGCACTGGAGGACTTCTGGCAGGGCGCTTGATCAATGTGCCGGGAGTTTCCGAAATTTTTAAGATGGGACATATTACATATTCTAATAAAGCGAAGCGCAAGATTGTCGGTGTCAAGAGGAAGACGTTGGAAAAATATGGCGCGGTCAGTGGGCAGGTCGTGAAGGAGATGGTAGGCGGCGTTTTGCAGATCACACGCGCGGATGTGGCAGTTTCGGTTTCCGGCGTGGCGGGACCTGACGGCGGGACACCGGAAAAACCGGTGGGTCTTGTCTATATTGCCTGTAGCGTCTGTGGCACGGTCACGGTACAGGAGTGTCATTTCAGTGGAACAAGAAGAAAGATCAGGGAGAGCGCTGTTGCTGCTGCGTTGGTCTTGATGCGCAGATGTATCATGGCATATTGCAGCAAGGTGACTTTTGGAGAGAATAAATAATAAATTTCTCTTGCGAAAGCTGTATATATGTGTTAAGGTATTTCTATCAGATTCTAAGGTACGCAGGCTGCGTTATGCAGCCTGTGTCATCATCTCAGGATATTCATCCGGGCATACAGCCAAAGATCCAAGGAGAAACAGATGAAGGAGGGATGCCTTTGAGGGAGTTTTAATGGACAGATTATATGCTAAGATACATTTGACAAGAAGTACAAAATAAAAATTTTGAAATAAATATAATTTTTTATTAGGACTTCTTGACAAAAACGAACATATGTTTTATTATTCTTGATAGAACATCTGTTTGGAATTTTGATAATTTTTATATAAGGAGAGATTGATCAATGGAAAGAGAAGAAAAATTAAAAGCATTAGAAGCAGCCATGATGCAGGTGGAAAAACAGTATGGTAAGGGCGCCGTTATGAAACTGGGCGATCCCGCGTCCAAATTAAATGTTGAGACGATTCCGACAGGATCTTTAAGTCTTGATATTGCGCTGGGGCTTGGAGGAATCCCTAAGGGAAGGGTGATAGAGATCTATGGTCCGGAATCTTCCGGTAAGACCACAGTTACCCTGCATATGATTGCAGAGGTACAGAAGAGGGGCGGTATCGCGGGATTTATCGATGCGGAGCATGCGCTGGATCCTACGTATGCGGCGGCGATTGGTGTAGATGTAGATAATCTTTATATCAACCAGCCGGATTATGGTGAGCAGGGATTAGAGATCGCGGAGGCCATGGTGCGTTCCAGCGCGATGGATATCGTGGTTATTGACTCGGTTGCGGCGCTGACTCCTAAGGCGGAACTTGAGGGTGATATGGGAGATTCCCATGTCGGACTGCAGGCAAGATTGATGTCGCAGGCGCTTCGTAAGCTGGCAGGTGCCATCAGCAAGTCCAATTGTACCGTGGTATTTATTAACCAGTTGCGTGAAAAAGTTGGTGTCATCTATGGCAATCCTCAGGTTACCACCGGCGGAAATGCCTTAAAATATTATGCCTCCGTTCGTATGGACGTTCGCCGAGTGGAGCAGTTGAAGCAGGGAGGCGACTTTGTGGGTAACAGGACAAAGGTAAAGATCGTGAAAAACAAAGTGGCTCCGCCTTTCAAAGAAGCAGAGTTTGATATTATGTTTGGCGAGGGAATCTCCTATGAGGGAGATCTGTTGGATCTGGCAGCGGAGATTGACGTCATCAATAAGAGCGGCGCGTGGTATGCGTATCAGGGCAATAAGATAGGTCAGGGCAGGGAGAACGCTAAGATCTTCTTAAAGGATAATCCTGAGATATGTGCTGAGGTTGATCGCAAAGTAAGGGAGCATTTCAATCTGGGCGGAATTCCTTCGGAAATGGATGGAAAGAAGAAAACGGCAAAGAAATCTTCGGAGAAAGCGGAAGTATGATTTCAGAATGAATATGGGTGCATGGATAGCAAAAGGACAGAATTGTTATGTTGGTAACAAAGATACAGGAATATTCTAAGAAGCGTTATCAGGTATGGTTAGATGGTGAGGTCGCCTTTGTGTTATACAAAGGCGATCTGCGCCATTATGGGATCAGGGAGGGCGAGGAACTGGACGAGACTGTTCGTGAACTGATCCAAAAAGAGGTATTATCCAAAAGGGCGGAGAAAAGAGCGCTTCATCTTTTGGAGAAGCGGGATTATACAGCGGCAGGACTGCAGCGGAAGTTGACCGGAGGCGGATATTCCGAAGAGATTGCAAAGACGGTGGTTGAAATCATGAAAGGCTATCGGTATCTGGATGATGCGCGGTATGCCGATCAGTATATCCGTTGCTATTCCGGTAGAAAGACGAGGAAGGCGATCTGTGCCAAACTGGCGGAAAAAGGGATTGAAAAAGACGTGATCGCAGATGCTTATGAGCGGTTTGATGAGGAAGGCAATGAAGCGGATGAGGAAGATATGGCGGTGGAATTATTGAAAAAACGTCATTATGAAGGCGGTCCTATCGATAAAAAGGAGATGGACCGGCATATTGCGTTTTTGATGCGGCGGGGTTTTTCCATTTCCTGTATTCGGAAGGCGGTGGCATCGCTTCGTAGTGGGTATGAGGGATATTCTGAAGATTTTTTTTAAGAAAAAGTTTATGAAAGCGTTTTTTGCGTTGGATAGGGGCTGGGTCTATCTTTGCAGGTAAATTGAAGATTTACTTGACATAATATAGGAAAACAGGTAAAATTGAACTGTTGTAGTAACGACGGTTATATTGTTATAGGTACAATGAAAATTTAATAAGGAGGTGCTCCTGTAGATGCTTCAAATAATAGTGACGGTGATTGTGACGCTTTTGATCGCAATTCCTGTGACTGCTAAGATTTCTATTGACCGCTATAAAAAGGAGGTTGAAGAGAAGATTGGCAGTGCGGAGGAAAAAGCCAGAGCTATTATCGATGACGCCTTGAAGAATGCGGAAAGCAAGAAACGTGAATCATTGCTGGAAGTAAAGGAAGAGACCATCAAGGCCAAAAGCGAGCTGGATAAGGAAATCAAGGAACGGCGTAATGACATACAGCGTTCTGAGAGGCGGATTCAGCAGAAGGAAGAAAACATCGATAAAAAGCTGGATGCGATTGAACGGCGGGAATCCAATCTTGCTGCTAAAGAAGAAAAGCTTGCAAAGCAGCGGGAAGAAGTTTCTAAATTAAATGAGCAGCGCGTACAGGAACTGGAGCGAATTTCCGGATTAACCTCTGAACAAGCAAAAGAATTCTTATTGAAAGTTGTTGAAGAAGATGTAAAACATGAAGCGGCAGTGATGATTAAGGAAACAGAACTGCGCGCGAAGGAAGAAGCCGATAAGAGAGCAAAGGAGTATGTGGTCAGCGCCATTCAGAGATGTGCGGCAGATCATGTTTCCGAAACTACGATTTCGGTTGTCCAGCTTCCGAACGATGAGATGAAAGGACGCATCATAGGTCGAGAGGGAAGAAATATCAGAACTCTGGAGACATTGACCGGTGTGGAACTGATTGTTGATGATACGCCGGAAGCGGTTGTATTGTCTGCCTTTGATCCTGTAAGGCGTGAAGTGGCAAGGATCGCGTTAGAGAAACTGATCGTTGATGGACGTATTCACCCTGCCCGCATTGAGGAAATGGTGGAAAAGGCAAAGAAAGAAGTTGAGGCGATGATCAAGGAGGAAGGAGAAGCTACACTGCTGGAAGTTGGTGTACATGGCATTCATCCGGAACTTGTTAAATTGCTTGGACGTTTGAAATTCCGTACCAGTTTTGGACAGAATGCATTGAAGCATTCGATCGAAGTGGCGCAGCTGTCGGGATTGTTGGCATCAGAGCTTGGACTTGATGTCAGAATGGCAAAGCGCGCAGGTCTTTTACATGATATTGGTAAGGCAGTCGATCATGATATGGAAGGGTCACATATCCAATTAGGAGTTGAATTGTGTAGAAAGTATAAGGAATCTGCAACCGTGATTAATGCAGTAGAATCCCATCATGGTGATGTGGAGCCGCAGACCCTGATTGCATGTCTGGTACAGGCGGCGGATACGATATCTGCTGCAAGACCCGGTGCAAGACGAGAAACACTGGAAACATATACAACAAGGTTAAATCAGTTAGAAGAAATTACAAACACTTTCAAAGGAGTTGACAAATCTTTTGCTATTCAGGCAGGTAGAGAGGTTCGCGTTATGGTAGTTCCTGAGCAGATCAATGATGCTGACATGGTGATACTCGCGAGGGATATTTCAAAGAAGATTGAGGAAGAAATGGAATATCCGGGCCAGATCAAAGTCAGCGTGATTAGGGAATCCAGAGTAGTAGATTACGCTAAGTAAGCGATCATGGAATAGTATTTTGGATGATAAGTCAGTGAAAGGTCCGAGGCTTTTGTCTTGGACTTTTTCATGTTTTGAAAAGAAGCGGTAGGCTTTATGAATGAATTAATTTGTTTTGTAAATATTGTGCCTGCGGCGTGGGTTGCAGGTTACGGAAAGGTATAGTTATTAAGGTATCAGAATGAATACGTATATGAAAACATATTCCGGTCTAAGGATTGATCCCTTTGATCCGAAGCCGGAGGAGATTCACATTGAGGATATTGCGCATGCATTATCCCTTATCTGCAGAGGAAATGGACAGGTGACGCATTTTTATTCTGTGGCACAGCATTGCCTGAACTGCGAGAAGGAGGCCGCAGCGAGGGGGCATGGCAGGAGACTTCGGTTGGCATGTCTTCTGCACGATGCTTCCGAAGCATATCTGAATGATATTATCAGACCGGTAAAACAGTATCTGACAAAATATAAAGAAACAGAGGATCATTTTCTGGATGTGATCTACCAGAGCTTTGGACTGGGGGATCTGACTAAGGAAGAATGGGACGTGGTCAGAGAGATTGACGACGCTCTGCTGGACTATGATCTTGTGGAGCTTTTGCGTGAACCGATGCCGGAAGGAGGATATCAGTTTACAACAAAGCCGGATATTGAACAGAGACCCTTTGAAGAAGTGGAGGCAGCGTATATCCGTAAAGCGAAAGAATTGATGGAAGCCTGAAGTCAAAAACAACGGACGTTTGAGATCAATGAAATGATTCGAAGTATTTATGTATGGGTATACTTTAAATACTCTTATCTTGTAATGGAATCATGAAGGATCAAAAAAGTATGCAGCATATTTTGGACTACATCATGGAATATGGTGCGGATACGTACCGTGACAGACCCTTTAACGAAGTGGATTTTCTAGCGCTGTCCCAGTTCGCTTATTTAAAATTAAAGGATTTGATTCCGAAGATGGGAGGCTCCGGCAGAGGGATCCCAATCCGTGAGCTTGCCTGTCATCCGGGTAGCTTTCGACTGGTACAGGAGAACTGGTTCGGGCGCGAGAACTGGCGGTTGCTGCAACTAATGGCAGAAAGTGAGCGGTATGGAAATATTCTTGTGGGAAATTACGCGGAATGTTATCAAAATAAATATGAGATTCAATTTCAGGCGCTGACATTTTGGTGGAGACCGGATCGTATATGCGTATGTTTTCGCGGAACTGATGAATCCGTGGCAGGATGGAAGGAGGATTTTAATCTGGCGGTCTTTCCAAGGACATCCGGACAGGAGATGGCGAGAACCTATCTTCGGCTGATTGCCAAACATTATCCCGGGAAATTATATGTGGCGGGGCATTCCAAAGGAGGTAATCTGGCGCTGTATGCGGCGGCTAATGCGGCGCAGTCTGTGCAGGAACGTATTTTGCGCGTCTATGATTATGATGGACCTGATGGCGGTCTGGACCCGGCGGCTTATCAGCGGGTGCGGGAAAAGGTCAGAAAATATGTGCCGCAACAGTCGTTTATCGGTATGCTTCTGGATCAGGGAGTATCTTATCGGACCGTTCAAAGCAGCGGTTTTGGATTGATGCAACACAATCCCTATCTTTGGTGGATCAAGCGTGGGAGATTGGCTTTGTGCCGTAGAAGAACGCTGGCAAGCAGGATGCTTGTCGGATCATGCAATCGCTGGATCGATTCTATGAATCGAACCCATAGGAGCGGAACGATAGAATCCATATTTGATATTATCAGATATCCGGGCAAGGAGAATCTGTATCATTTGGGAGATAACTGGAAAGTCAGTATCTATCTTATATTTGCGGCATTATTTGAAAAGCGGCAAAGCAGAAAATGTTCTAATAGGGCAAGACCGTTGACGGCGTCAGGCCGCTCAAATCCAAGGCACAGACGTTCCGGATGCCATTGAACGCCCAGAACAGGGAGAAGGGGATGCCCCATAGCTTCGATCACATGGTCCGGCGCGGTCTGCAGGATCTCCAGACCTGGCGCAGGCCGGAAGACGGCTTGATGGTGGCAGCTATTGACCGTACAGGTGGGACCGTATAGTTTTTCAAAGATGCTTCCTTTTTGATTCCGTGTTTTATGCAGGATATCTTTTTGAGGATGGTAGTGTGAGTCTCCGGGTTTTAAGTCCTGTACCAGTGTGCCTCCAAAGTAGATCTGTATCAACTGAAAGCCCTTGCAGATGCCGAGCACGGGCTTTTTTTGATAGATGAAATCATCCAGAAGAGACAGCTGCGCAAGGTCTTTTTGAAGTTCAATATTTCGCGAACCATTATTTACGCAGTTGTAAAGATCCGGGCTGATATCGCCACCGCCCGGAAGAATCAGCATATCAAACGCCGTACCGGACGCGACGGACAGGCCTGTCATATAAGGGATTTCCAGATGTTCAAGAACAGCTTCATAATTGCGTGCGGCAGAATCGTTCTGCGCGATTAATACGTGGGGAGGTGTTTGCATGAGGATACCTTTGATCAGTGGATTTTTGTAAGGAATTAACAAATATTCCTTGTTTTATCGTCTTACATATAGTATATTTATTGTATATAAATTTGTGCCGGATAGAATGTAAAATATAGGAAAGTGGAAGATTCCAAAAAGTAAAGCGTGGTTCTAGGGAGCGGACTATGAAGAAAAGATTAAATATAGGATTGTTTGTCAGTAATTTGATCAATGATTTTGATATTGCGGTTTACCGTGGCGTAGAGCGCGGGGCGCAGGAGATGGATGCCAATCTGATCGTATTTCCGGGAAGGTATCTGCGGGGTCAGTACAATGATAAAGAAAGAACCAAATCAGAATACCAGTATAATACGGTTTTTGCTTATGCGGATAAGCAGAATATTGATGTCCTTCTGGTTTTGCTGGGAACCATAGGAACTGTAATTACGGAAGAGGAAAAGAGAACTTTTCTGGATATGTACCGTGATATTCCGGTCATTATCTTAGCAGATGAGATGCCGGGATATAAATGTCTTGTATTTGAAAATCGCTGTGGTTTAAAGGACGGGATCGTCGATCTGATCGTAAACAAGAAAAGAAAAAATATCGGTATCGTCAGTGGACCGATGACGAATGAGGATGCAGTTGAACGTCTGAATGTTTATAAAGAAACCTTGCAGGATTATGGACTTGAGGTGTCCGAGGATAAGATCGTCTACGGTAACTTTTCTGAATATACGGAGGAGATCGTGGAAGATCTTCTTACCAGGAATCCTGAGATGGACGCGATCGTATTTGCCAATGACCAGATGGCGATCGGCGGATACAATACGATCAAGAAGCATAATCTTGTGATTGGAAAAGATATTGCGGTCATGGGCTTTGATGATTCTCCGATGGCAACGGTTCTAGTGCCGAATCTTTCCACAGTCCGGGCGGATGCAGTAGAGTTGGGGCGCAGGGGCGCAATCGAGGCGGTAGAATATGTGACCAAAGGGGACTGTAATTGTCTCCCGATTAAAACAGAGATGGTCTTTCGGGAATCGACAGGACCTTCGCAGGGCAATTCAGCGATTGACGTTAAGAGCGAACGGTTTAAGCAATGGCTGCAGGAGGATCAGGACAAGCTTGCGCGGGAGATGATGAATGTTTTATACGGGGATCGTTTTTTGGAAGAAAATCAGAAAGTCTTTGTGGAAAACATCATTGATTATATCCGATGCTTCTTACGGTTTATTCAGGAGGATGCTGAGATTTCCGTAGCCAAAACAAATGTACAGATTGGAAAAGCATTGACTGCCGTTCATGGCGAACATACAGAAGTTCATCTTCTGATCCAGTTGTTTGGTATACTTTCTGATGTTGCAAAGATTTATGCTCAGAATAAGGAGGCGGAAGCAAGGGATCTGCTATATTCTAATATGCAGCGCCTTACGATGGTTGTTACGGCGCTGCGACAGGAAAGCGAGACGGAGTTGGACGCGCTTCTTTGGATGTCCAACTCAATTGCAAGAGATATGCTGGTATATGGTGCCGACAGCGACCAGAGTTTTTCCACGGTTTCAGATAAACTGATTCGTCTGGGATTTAAGAGCGCCTATCTGTATGCGATGGAAACGCCGTTTATCAATCAGGAAGAAGGTTCATGGAACGACTGGCGCGTTCCGGAGAAAATGTTGCTCAAATCTTTCTTTTATAATGACGGGCAGCCGTCCCGTTCGATAGAGGGAAAAGAGCAGGAGATCTCGTCGATGAAGTTGTTTGATAATCCGTATATACAGCAGGAACAGCGTCATACGTTGCTGCTCAATATGATTTTTATCAATGAGGAACAGCTGGGGCTTCTGCTTTGCGAGATTGATTCGAGAAAGCTGCAGTATATGAATTCCGTTAACGCACAGCTTTCTTCCGCGCTTAAGATCATTCATATGTTAAAGATGCAGGTTGGTATCCAGAGGCAGTTAGAGGAAAGTTTGGAGAAGATCAAAGAGAGCAATCAGGTTCTGGAGACGATCTCTAAAGTGGATGCGCTGACTGGTGTTTATAACAGACGTGGTTTCTATGAGATGGCGGCGAAGATGATACATAATAAGAACAATCGGAACAAGAAGGTGATTCTGCTTTTTGCGGATCTGGATAATCTGAAATCCATCAATGATAAGATTGGTCATGACGCGGGCGATTTTGCCATTCGGAGTATTGCTACGGTCCTGACGGATTCCATGCGCGCGACGGATATCGTGGCAAGGATTGGCGGTGATGAATTTGTGGCGATGGCGGTTGCGGAGCTGGATACGGATGGGGAAATGATTAAGCAGAGGGTCAAGACTCTGATGAATGAGTTTAATGATCGTAGCGACAAGAACTACTATATCGGCGTCAGCGTAGGATATTCCGAGTTCCTTTGCGAAGACGACATTGTGCTGGAGGATTATCTTGGGCAGGCAGATGAGAAACTTTATGAGGATAAGCAGAAGAAACGTAAGGATATCATGAAATAATATTCTATAGAAATAGGATCTTATAGAAGAATTTTTCGAAATTACATTTAAAATTAATGAAATGCATTGACTTTTTTTTCAGTTTCTGTTATTATTTAAAGGTCGTGCGGAAGTGCTGGAATTGGCAGACAGGCAAGACTAAGGATCTTGTGTTGGGTTCAACGTGTGGGTTCAAGTCCCATCTTCCGCATTAAGACATCATATACGCAGGAATGGCGGAATTGGCAGACGCGCACGGTTCAGGTCCGTGTGATAGCAATATCATGAGGGTTCAAGTCCCTTTTCCTGCATCACATTGAAAGCTACGTTTCCAGCGCAAAATGCGCAGAGAATGTAGCTTTTTTGTATCATCTTCATTGCGGAATGTAATGTGTTATATCAATGAAAAGGGTTTGAATGTATGCAGACAGACATGACGAAGGGACCCATCATGAAGTCAATGCTGGCTTTTGCGGCTCCGATGATGCTTGGCAATCTTATGCAGCAATTCTACAATATTGCAGATACGCTGATCGTGGGTAAGGTCCTTGGCCCTGACGCTTTGGCGGCGGTGGGATCTTCCTTTACGCTTATGACATTTTTAACTTCAATATTACTGGGACTATGTATGGGCAGCGGAGCGTTTTTTTCCATCCGTTTCGGAGAAAGGGACGAAAAAGGATTAAAGGATGGGATATGTGCGTCTTTTCTGCTGATCCTGGTGTTGACGATCCTTCTTAATATAGCAACGTATATTCTTTTGGACAAGGTGGAGATATTGATGAATATACCTCCCAAAGTTTGGACGTATATGCGGGACTACCTTTCGGTGATCTTCTGTGGAATATTTGCGGTGTTCCTGTATAACTATTTTGCATCATTGCTAAGATCGGTTGGGAATTCCCTTGTGCCGCTTGTGTTTCTTGCTGTCTCAGCGGTGTTGAATATTGGATTGGATATCTGGTTCGTGGTTGGTTTGGAGAGAGGGGTGGCAGGCGCGGCGGAGGCTACCGTAATAGCTCAGTATATTTCCGGGATTGCGATTGCTATATATTCTCTAAAATGTGTCCCGTAT
>JAIDPF010000045.1 GCA_029062895.1 Lachnospiraceae bacterium | reverse complement strand
AGATGATGATCTCCTTTTCCCTGTCGTTCAGGACTTCCTGTACCAGTCCGGACAATCTGCCAAGGATATAATTCAGCTCCATCTGTCCTGCAAAATCCTGTTTGGCAATATCTTCTTTGCCATAAACGCAGATATCCAGAAAGCTGATTTCATTGCCTTCTTTATCCATACCGATCGGCTCGTACAGGGACACTTCCTTTGCGATCTTCTTTCTTCCCCGCATCAGCATCAAAAGTTCATTATCGATACAACGCGACGCATAGGTAACCAGCTTAGATCCCTTATCAGGATCATAACTGTCAATCGCCTTGATGAGACCGATCGTCCCAACAGAGATCAGATCCTCCATATCTTCATCCGCGTTCTGGTATTTCTTCGCAATATGCGCTACCAGCCGAAGATTATGCTCAATCAGAATCCGTTTGGCTTCTTTTGCCGCAGCCGGATCATCCCCCTTTAGTTCTTCCAAATATCTTCTTTCTTCAGGGCCGGACAGCGGTTGCTGGAATGTTTTCACTAGAAGACCTCACGCGCCATTTATTATATCTTATGTCGCGAGGCGGCCTAAAGTGCCTTTCCACATCTTTATAGATTATACCAAAAAAATCCGTACTCTGTAAAGTAAATTATTTTATGAACTTTTATGCATATTATACAATCATATATTTAAAAATCTTTTATTATTCAAGCTACCCCTGCAGAAAACCTGCCATCACGTAATTAGCAAGATCTCTGCCCCGTTCCGACAGATATATCCTGTCTCCGTCAAGTAAAAGTTCTTCCGCAGTCATCTTATGGATCCATGCCCCATAAAGCATTTCTATCCCGACACCATACAGCATTTCAAACTCCCTTTTGGAAACTCCCTGATTCATACGAAGTCCAAGGAACATCGTCTCTTCCATCTGTTCCTGTAACGTCAGGGTCTGCACTTCCTCTTTCAATGCGCCTGCGCTTTCCCTGATTGCACCCTTTCCTCCGCTTCCATCCCTGCCGTCTGTACTTTTCATATATTTCTTCAGATCAGAAGTATTTTTCCAGCGTATATTATTAATCATGGATGCCGCCCCAAGTCCAAAACCAACATATTCCTTTCTGATCCAGTATCCGATATTATGCCTGCACTCATATCCGCGCTTTGCATAATTAGATATTTCATACTGTTGGTAGCCAAACCTTTCAAGGACCTCCCCTGTTTCATGATACATCTGCCGTTCAGCCTCTTCCGATGGCAATTTCTCATGGTCTTTCCCGACTGCCGCGCTGCCAACTCCATATTGTTGATAAAATGGCGTTCCTTCTTCAATAATCAACCCATAAGCTGAGATATGTTCCGGATCAAGTTCCGCAGCCGTATGAAGCGTATAAAGCCACGACTCCACACTCTGCCCCGGCAGTCCGCTCATCAGGTCGATATTTATATTTTGAAATCCCAAATCCCTTGCAAGTTCAAAGTTTTTCTCAAAATCCGAAAATCTATGAATCCGTCCAAGCGCTGCAAGCTCCCCATCGTCCGCCGACTGTAATCCTATGCTAAGGCGATTGATGCCCATCTGCCGGTATACCTCCAATTTTTCTTTTGACAGCGTACCCGGATTGGCCTCTATCGTGATCTCGGCATCGGAAGCAACATGAAATGATTGATATACCCTGTCAAACAGTGCTGCCACCTGCCTCGGCAACAGCAGCGAAGGCGTTCCCCCACCGACAAAGATTGTATCCACCTCCCGATCCGCATAATCACCGCTTTCCTGACGTATTTCTCCAAAAAGCCGTTGCAGATATTTCTCCGGCACACCGCACTTACTGCTGCCGTCAGGAATTGCCGTCGTCCCGCTTCCACAATCCCCGACAGGGAAAGAAAGGAAATCGCAATATCCGCACTTTTTGACACAAAACGGGATATGGATATAAATTGACATCCTTCTGTTCATCATTGCCTCCCTGATGCAGCGCATATTCTACAGAAACGCCACATTCACACTGCGTATGCTGCTTCTACCAAAAATTGAAACCATAATAGATATCGTAATACAACTGCGTATTTCCCGAAGCCATCGGAAATTTAAATGGCGTAAACCAGAATAAAGCATTTACTGCTACGGAAAGGAATACAACGGTCAGCAATATTTTTTGAAATACCCTATGGGAATCCTTCCCACCATACTGTTCCTGCATCCATAAGATCCCTACCCACGCAGTAATAAACAATGCAAACATAAAATCAGCCTGATAACGGTATATCACAGCGTTTGTAAGCGCAACGTCAAGCATCATCAGCAGGAGCCCAATCAGCGACAGACACACGCAGAAGGAATAAAGTCCTTTCTTTTTAAATTCCTTACGTTTTTCAATGATCACCAAAAATGCCAGCAGGAAGATATTTACAGAGATCAAACCGGCATGAAAAGTCCCCTCTATATCAATAATACTGTGCGCATTCCTGTTAGTATATGTTTCAAAAGTACTAATAAAAGGGAAAAAATAATTAAAATCAGGCGTATGGAAAAGATATTCTCCGACCGCGTAATAGATTTGGTCTAAAGAAAATCGTAAATGTCTAATATCAAATGTCGTCAGATTATACTTCATACCAAACTCAAGAGGCGAACCAAAGCGAATAGCATTATAGTACATGACTGGTATCGCCACAGCCACATACGGCACGGCAAATAATACCATCATAGTGATCCTGTCCTTTTTCTCATATCCTTCCCTACCAGTAAGCCATGCCCGTCCAAAGATCACAAACGCAAGCACACTGTAGAGCAGAAGCGTCGGTCTGGTCGCGGCAACCAGTGCCATACAGAACGATCCCGCTATTATCCTGCCTTTGGAATATCCTGACTCTTCTATCCTTTTTGCTGATATCCAGAAATAAAGTCCCCATACCACCAAGGCAACAGCGCTGATGAGTGTCAGAATATATGAATCTGCCTGTGTGATAAAAAACGGCAGCTGACAGCTAAACAATCCGGTCAGCGCGATCAATACCAGCATTGCAAACGGCGTCTTCGGGAAATATCTGATAATGATCTGCCGCGCCAATAAGACTAGTCCAATACCAAACAATAGGCAGCAGAAAAACACAGGAATGGAATTGGGCATATTCAACCCTGTCAGATGATAAATCGGCAGATAAAATAAAAGACAGGGAAGAATCCCATGATATACATAATAGTTTCCGTTATAATATGCAAAATCATATTTATAATCCAAATCAAGAGCGTATTTTTCCCAAAACGAATAAGGATTTTCCATGCTGACAAGCTCCTGCGGCGGCTGTTCCAAAAGGGATGCCTGTCCGGCATCCAACGCCCATGCCAGCTCCTGATAGGGATTATAGTCATCGTTCATGACCGTAGGATTTGAGATCATAAGGTAAAGAGAGATACCATAAAATACAAGAAATACAAAACCCAGTACCGCCTTCTTCCCAATAGTGACCTGTTTACAGTCCTCCTTCCACCACTCTGACTGCCTGCGCAGTCCATAACAAAGCTGCAATACAAGCCATATCATCACAAAACGAACTACGGAAAAATCCAGAGGCTTTTTTGCATTCAAAGTAATTCCATTGACCTTCAGCAGATGTCCTGCCGGAAGTTCTAAGTGAATATCAAGTCTCTGTGTCTTCCCCATCGTCTGCATCCATTTAAACTGCGAAGTAAGATTTTCCGGCTGTATCGGCCAGTCTTCTATTAAGTGATACAACACGTTGCCGTTGCCTTCATCGCACACAAGTATATCCACATAGCATACACCGCTCTCCATATAAAATAGATCAATGGAATCCAGCAGTTCCAGCTCCAGTCGGATATTCTTCACATCAAGACCTATATCCTGTATTGCTATGGTCGCATAATCATCCTGTATACTGATAAGCCCGCCGTCATATCTGTTTACTCCCGAATATTCCACAGTATATTCTTCCCATGAATGTTCTTCATAAAAAAGAGACTGTATCGACCGAAAGTTAAAAAAACAGATTTCCACCAAGACCGCCGCACACAGCAAAAGCAGCAGGTTCCTTACAATGAGCTTTACACTGCTAAAAATCCCTTTATCTTTAGTTATTTCTTTATCCCTGATCATTTCGTTCTTACCCATTTTTTACCTCCGCTTTTCATGAAATGCCATTAATACTATAAATCGTCATCTGAGACGCAAGTTCTATACCTGTCCCTACCAGAAATTAAATCCGTAATAGAGATCATAATACAACTGCGTATTACCTTTAGGCAGCGAGAATGAGTAATAATACGGACTATAGATATACATATATTCAGGCACAAACCAGAGCATAGCATTCATAATGACCGAAATAAATACCACCACGATCAATATCCTGCGGAATATATCATGAGACGGCTTTCCGGCGTAAGTTTCCTGCAGCCATAGTATCCCCATCCATGCCGTCATAAACAGCGCAAAGGTAAAATCCGCCTGATAACGGTAGATTACGCAGCCTGTCATCTCCACGTCCAGTATCATTAGAAAAATACCAAGTCCGAGAAGCATTGCAGAAAACATAAACAACTTCTTTTGGCAAAATTCCTTTCTCTTCGCAAATACCACTACAATGGCAAGCAGAAAACTGTTAAAAAAGAACAGGCTGCCAAATAAGGTATCACCGCTGAACATGGCATGATTGGTACTCTCCAGCCATGCTTCAGGCTGCAGAAGATATGGAAAACTGTAACGCACTTCAGGAAGTTTTACCAAAAATCCATAAATCGCAGCTGTAATCTTTTCCAGTGAAAAAGGTATATTACGTGCATCCATATTCGTCAGATTGTATTGGAATCCAAACTCAAATACGCTCCCAAAACGGATATAATTATAATACATCACCGGCATAGCGACAATTACATACGGAATTGCAAAGCATGCCACCATCCTGATCTTATCCTTTTTTTCATAATCTTCCCGTCTCGTAAACCATATCCGTCCAAAAAGAGGAAACGCCAGCAGACTGTAGATCAGAAGCGTCGGTCTGACTGCTGCCACCAACGCCATGCAAAAGGAACCTCCAAAAAGTCGGCCAAGCGAATTCGACCGCTCTCCCATTTTTAAGGAGGACAGCCAAAAATACAATCCCCAAACGATCAGCATTGCCGCACAGATTACCGTAAGATGATACGAAATAGGCTGCGTAATAAAAAACGGCAGCTGGCATCCAAACAGTCCGGCCAGCGTAATGAGAACAAGGATCGCAAAGGGAGTTTTCGGAAAATATCTGATGATAACCTGCCGCATCAGGCAGACAAGTCCTATGCCAAATAGCAGACAGCAGAAAAATACAGGAATGGAATTGGGCATATTCAGTCCTGTCAGATGATAGACCGGCAGGTAAAACAGCAGACAGGGCAGGATTCCATGATAGACATAATATGCCCCGTCATAATACGCAAAATCAAATTTATATTCAAAATTACTAACACCTCTTGCAATGTAATCATATGGATTCTCCATATCAACAAGCTCCTGCGGAGGCTGTTCCAGAAGGGAGACCTGTCCCGCATCCAGTGCCCACGCCAGTTCCTGATAGGGATTATAGGCGTCATTCCTGACCGTAGGATTTAAGATCATAAGGTAAAAAGAGATACCATAAAATACAAGAAATACAACGCCCAGTACCGCCTTCTTCCCAATAGTGACCTGTTTACAGTCCTCCTTCCACCAACCTGACTGTCTGCGTAGACCGTAACACAGCAGACATACCAACCATACTGCCAGAAAACGGACTACCGAAAAATCCAGCGGCTTTTTAGCGTTCAAAGTGATTCCATTAATCCTGAACAAATGCCCTGCCAACATATACACATCAACATTCAGTCCCTGAACTTTCCCCATGGGCTGTATCCATAGATACTGCGAAGTAAGATTCTCCGGCAACACCGGCCAATCCGCTATTAACCTATACATAAATTCGCTGCTGCCTTCATCAAGAACATCTATATGCGCATAACATAAACCGCTCTCCAGATAAAAAAGATCAATGGAATCCAGCAGTTCCAGATCCAGTCTGATATTCTTCACATCAAGACCTATATCCTGTATTGCTATGACCGCATAATCATCCTGTATACTGATAACCCCGTCGTCATATCTGTTTACTCCTGCATATTCCACAGTATATTCTTCCCACGAATGTTCTTCATAAAAAAGGGACTGTATCGACCGGAAGTTAAACACACAGATTTCCACCAATGCAGAAACACATAATAAAAACAGCAGGTTCCTTACGGCAGGCTTTATCCTATCTGATATCTCCTTATCTCGTTTATGGTCTTTGTTTATTTCATGATTTTTACTCATTTCCTTATCCGTACCCACTTGCTTTCCTCTCCCTTCCGGCTTCGCCCTCATCATACAGCTTCATCCGCAATATAAAATCCACTATCAAAATGGTTTTCGGCTTACTTATCCTCATCCAGCTTCAGCACGCTCATAAACGCCTTTTGTGGGATCTCTACATTGCCGACCTGACGCATCCGCTTCTTGCCTTCCTTCTGTTTCTCCAGAAGCTTCTTTTTACGCGTGATATCGCCGCCGTAACACTTTGCCAGCACATCCTTGCGCATCGCCTTTACCGTCTCCCTAGCAATGATCTTACCTCCTACCGCCGCCTGGATCGGGATCTCAAACAAATGCCTTGGGATCTCTTCCTTCAGTCTCTCGCACATCTTCCTCCCCCGCTCATAGGCGCTTCCGCTGTGTACGATAAAGGACAGCGCATCTACCTCTTCCCTGTTGATCAGAATATCAAGCTTGACCAATTCGGAGGGCTCATACCCCTTAATATCATAATCAAACGACGCGTATCCTTTGGAGCGCGATTTCAGGGCGTCAAAAAAATCATAGATGATCTCGTTTAACGGCAACTCATATTTCAGCAGCGCCCTTGTCTCTTCCATATAATCCATGGAAAGATATCTTCCTCTCCGTTCCTGACACAATTCCATAATGGATCCGATAAAATCCTTCGTCACCATGATCTCCGCCTTTACGATGGGTTCTTCCATATGATCGATCTCCGAGGGATCCGGAAGGTTGGTAGGATTAGTAAGTTCGATCATCTCCCCGTCCGTCTTATAAACTTTGTAAATAACGCTAGGCGCAGTCGTAACCAGATCAAGATTATATTCTCTCTCCAGACGTTCCTGTATCACTTCCAGATGAAGAAGCCCCAGAAAACCGCATCGAAATCCAAATCCCAACGCCACGGAGGTCTCCGGCTCATAAAAAAGCGACGCATCATTGAGCTTCAACTTTTCTAAGGCATCTCTCAGATCGGGATACTTTGCCCCGTCCGCCGGATAAAGGCCACAATATACCATAGGCTGCACCTTCTTATAACCGGGAAGGGGTTCCTGACAGGGATTGTCGGCATCTGTTACCGTATCGCCGACGGCAGTATCTTTGACATTCTTAATCGATGCCGTAATATAACCAACCATTCCCGCAGAAAGCTCCTCACAGGGAATAAACTGTCCCGCGCCAAAGTAACCAACCTCAACCACATCAAAGGACGCCCCGGTGGCCATCATCTTCATCTTCGTGCCTTTTTTAATGCATCCTTCCACGATCCTGACAAAGACAATGACCCCCTTATACGGATCATATAAGGAATCAAAGATCAAAGCCTGCAGCGGAGCATCACTGCTGCCCTTTGGCGAAGGGATCTTGGTTACGATGCTTTCCAAAACATCCTCTATGCCAATCCCGTTTTTTGCAGAGATCAACGGACAGCCTTCCGCTTCTATGCCGATCACATCTTCGATCTCCTCAACCACCCTCTGGGGTTCCGCACTGGGAAGGTCAATCTTATTAATAACGGGAAAAACCTCCAGATCATGATCCAGAGCCATATAGACATTCGCCAATGTCTGCGCTTCAATGCCCTGTGCCGCATCTACAACGAGGATTGCCCCGTCGCAGGCTGCCAGCGCACGGCTGACCTCATAGTTAAAATCCACATGTCCCGGCGTGTCAATCAAGTTAAGGATGTATTCCTCCCCATCCTTTGCCTTATAGATCGTCCTGACAGCCTGCGCCTTGATCGTGATCCCACGCTCCCGCTCCAGATCCATATTGTCAAGAACCTGCTCCTGCATCTCCCGCTGCGTCAAAAGTCCCGTCTTCTCGATGATCCTGTCAGCCAGCGTCGACTTGCCATGATCGATATGGGCAATAATACAAAAATTTCTGATATTCTCCTGCATGATCTATTTATGTTCCTTTCTATCGTTACCTTTCCTATATTTTTTTTCAAAAATACTCAAACCAATTTTTTTATGAGTCTTTCTGTCCATAGCAAACAAAATCGCCCATAAGCCAGCGCCGCAGAAAGACAACAAGATCCCCATCTTCCTTCCCCGCGGTGTATAACGCAAGATCAGTTCATGGGTTCCCGGCGAAAGCCTTGCGCCCAGGAAAGAACCGTCCAGCAGTCCGAGCAACTCCTGCCTGCTGCCATCCACTAGAAGCTCCCATCCCTTATCATAGGGGATCGAAAGGAATAAAATATCTTTATCCTCAGCCACGTCGATCTCTGCCTTGACATATCCATCTTGAAATTCTTCGATCTCCCACTGATTCTTACTTAAGATCTCATGCGCGCGTTTCAGTTCTCCATCATCCTGATAATACAGGAACAATTTACGATATGAAGATTGAATCCCCGCCTCATTATAATCGATCAACCTTACAGAAAACTGATCCCCCCGTCGTTCCATCTCTATGATTGCCGGAGAATACAACAACCGTTCCGTCAGATAAGGGCGGCGGTAATTTCCCATAGAAAAAACACAGACCTCAAATTCCTTTTCCGTTAAGGTATAACCCGTTAAGGTATGGTCGGAAGCATTCTCTCCCCCTTCATCATCAGTCCGTGAAAAATAGGCATATGCCTTTTCATAGGTTCCGGCAGGAATCGCGTAATCCAATACGCCCATCTCAGCCTCCTCCGCCTTGGAAAAAGACATCCCCTCGCCTTCCGCTTCCCACTCCATTCCGATGGGCAATAACTCAGGCACCCCTGCCTCCCGGTATACTGCAATCTCCTCTCCCGTCATTGCCGACAAAAGTTGATTCTGATTGCTGAAAACGTCTCTTGTATATGGCTCAGCCAGCAGTATCTGATCACTGACCATATATCCCAGTTCCAGCGTATGCTCCATCCGATAATATTCCGGTATCTGCCACTCCGCAATCGGATTATATTCTTGCAAATCAACATAATATTTTACACTCAAAAGCATATCTGTCACATCATTGGCACCCCTCTGAAAAAATCCAAACCCTACGGCATCTCCCATATAAAACATAAAAGAATCCAGCCTGGCGTTTCGTGCTGACGCATATATCGGAACACCCATGTAGTCAAACAATGACTGCTGGTTAGGTATCATATAATAACTGAAACCTGTTCGATAAATTCCCTGATCCTCCTGTTTCAACTGCTCCAACGCTGCTTCCGTTTCTTTATACCAGCTCCGATATTCATCTTCTGATACTACCGGCAGCCTGTATATGGTCCAGTAAGCATTTAATCCCATCTCCATCATGAGCAATGCTATGGCCGCCAATACTTTGGAAGATGCATCCAGCCGATCCGTAAGCGCTACAGATAAACCCACACACCAGAGCAGAATCAATACGATATTCGCAATCGCAGCCGGAACAGTAAGCGATAGGGTTCCAGCCTCAAAAAAACTCCGGTTCAGCAGATAACCTGCAAAATAAAACAAGATATCAACTGCCGCTGCCGCAAAAAGCTTCTTTCGTCCGATATCCCTTAAAAAAGCACACTGTCTGCACGCGATTACCACCATTAGCAAAATGATGATAAACGTATAACGTACAGTATAGCCATCCGGCTTGTTAAAAAGATGCAGCATCTCATATAATGGCTGGATATAACTGACTAAAAGCAAAGCTGCCAGAGCAGCGCCTGCCGTAATCCTTTCCTTCTTGGATATTTTTTGATTTGTAAAATAAAACGGAAGGAGAAGCAGTACCGGCAATCCACAATACAGATATGGCAGATCCTGATTAAACGCAAAAGGACGTCCCAGATACATCGCATACCAGAAATCCGTCGGGAGCAGCTTCAGCTCAGTATAGCTGCCATCAACCATTCCTGAATTATCAAAATAATACATGATTGCAGGGCACAACGCCGCCATACTTAACAGGATTGCGGCAATCACACCGATCAGATAGACAAACAGCAGCTTCCCATTTTTTCTGATCCATCCCTTTCCGTCCCGGCACCAGAGAAGTCCAACAAAATAGAAAAACGAAAAGAGTCCGATCAGATATCCATAATAAAAATGGATCACGAAAGATGCTGCATAAACCATCACAAGTCCGCTAATCTTCTTCGTCTCAAGATAATAATGAATGGCAAGTAAAACTAATGGAAACAAATATACGCAGTCGGAAAAAACAAAAAAGACGATCTGAAAAGAACACATAGCATAGCAGACGGAAAAAAAGATGCATCTTACGCCTTCCTCTTTCCTTCCCTTCTGCAGATACAGGCAGCACGTCAGCGCTGCCGTGGCGATCCGCAGCAAAACCACCAGTTCCGATGCCAGCAGATCGTCTGATATCAATAAAAAGAGAAGATAAAAGGGACTGTATGAATAAAACGCATACAAAAGGCTTGTCCCCTGTCCCATGGAAACATTCCATGAATATCCGGAAAAATTGCCCTGTCTGATCTCCTGTGCATACAGTCTCGCAAAAGGTACATACTGTTTCAAAAAATCGCCGTACAATACCGTATATTTCCCATTGGAAAGCATCTGCGCCATGGAAAATGACAGCGTCACCGTCAACAGCGTCAGCCCAAAGGCAATGACCGGATACCACTTTTGATCCAGTTTTTTAAAAAAAGTAATCATCCTCTCTGAATTCATGATAAATTAACAATACTCCCTATCTTTTCTATAATACGGTCCTTTCCGTGGTCAAGCTATAATACAAAAATTTCTAATGTTCCCCTGCTTCGAGATTTACAACCTCCGCAATACCTTCTTTCCGTCTCCGGCAGACAATAATGCAAACCGTTAGATATATCACTGCCGCCGCGGCACTAATCAGACAGCCTGTCGTAATCATATCATCCTGATAATACAATGTAACCTCATGCCGTCCCGGCGTCAGTTCCGCTGCCAGAAACGCGCCATCCACAACCGCAATTGTCTCCTGTTCCTTCCCATCAACAAGGACATGCCATCCCTCATCATAAGGAATTGAAGTAAACAGCACGGTCTTATCATTTCCAACCGTAATCTCTCCATAGATCCTGTCTCCGTCCACCTCCATGATATGAAGCTGATGATCTTTTAACTCCTGATACGCCTCGGATACAACAGAATCATTGTAATACGCAAAATACATATTCCCATATCCGAATTCATGAAACGTGTTCTCCGACATGATGATATCTAAAGCATAAGCCCCGCTCTCATTCCTTCCCATTCGGCTAAGATGCGGCACGGACAAAAACGACGGCACAAGGATTGTGCCGATATCCCCTCCCTCAGACATCATATACGGGGAAGATGGCGTCACATACCATACAGACGTTTCCTGCGTAAAATACGCATAGACCGGCTTCTCTTCCGCCTCCGGAAGCCGCACGGTCAACACAGCCCTGTCTATGGCTTCATCCGCCATCACAAACCTGTAGCCGCTTTCCTCCCGGTACTCCAGCGTCATATTGTCCGGCATAAGCTCTACCGTCCCCTCATATGGGGTAAACAGCGCCAGATCTTTTCCGGTCAGATCGTTGATAAGTCTGTTCTGGTTATCAAATGCGCTCTCGCTGTCCAAAGCCGTATTCATAATCAGTTCTGACGCCATAAACCCAAGCGACAACGCCTCCTCATTCCATTCCCATGGCGGAATCACTCCCGGCTGGGCATAATATTCCGCTTTGTTTATATTAATATCGTATTTTTCAGCAAATATCATCTTTGTCATGGAAGTGCTGCCATAATCATTAACCACCTTTGCCGTGGCAAAATACCCCAAATGACTTAAGGCGTTACGCAGAACCGAATTTTCTACCGTTGAAAAATAATCAAACCCCATATAGTCATTTAACGCAGCATCATTCCAGTTATATGCATTTTCATAGGATATCCGATATACCCCATTATCCTGCGCCTTAATCTCGTCAACCGCAGAACCGGACAACTGCAGGAAGGCTTCGTATACTGCCCTTTCATCTTTGACGCTCGTCCCAATGGCATCCACGCAGAGATATCCGTTCACCGTAAGTTCTGCCAGAACCAAAAGAAACAGCAGCTTATCAGACTCCTGTTTCCAGCTCTTTTTATTCAAAGCAAACGCAAAAATCAAAAAATATGCAGTGAAAAAGGCGGCGTTCACTCCCCATCCCCTGATGGAGAAGATAACGTCCCCTGCTTCCAGATACCTCTCCTGCCAGGCATACGCCGCGCCATAGAAGATAATATTGCCGGCACAAACAAGCAGAAGCTTCCATGCACTCTTTTTCTCCATACGCTCCCACTCCAGGCATCCCATCGAGAGCAGAACAAACGCATAAAAATAAGCGAAGCGATAGCCGCAGCCATTCGGGAAATTAAAGCAGTGCATAAACAGGTACGCCGGCTTAAAGAAGGAACAAACCAAAAGAAATACCAGTAAAACCGCCGCTAATATTTTGCTTTTTAACGCTATGTCGCGATCGGTAAAGAAGCACGGCACAAGATACATCAATATAATACCGCCATAAACAAACGGCTCAAATTGCAGATCGGGCATCACCCCGATAAAGAAATCACTATAAAATTCAACAGGCGACAGCAGCAGCCATCCCAAAATCGGAGACGCGGTCTCCGACATATTCGTCAGTGCTTCCCGTGCCATAGGCAAAAGGACGAACGCCCCGGTCATGGCCGCCAGCAGCACGGCTGTCAGGAACTTTGCACCGCAGCTGACATATCGCTTTACATCCTTCTTATATTCAAAGAGCATCATCAAGAGAAAGATAAGCAGTGAGAAAAAGCCCAGAATATACCCGCAGTAAAAATTAACAATAAAAATATAGGCATAGGCAAGCGTCAGTGCCAGAAAGCGTCCGTGTTTCACCAGCCCCACTATCAGCGTCACAAGAACCGGCAGCATATACACGCCGTCCAGCGTATGAATATTATAGCAAAAGAAGATGCAGTAGCTGCAGAGCGCATACGCCACGGCGCACACAAGCGACGGCAGCCCGTCCCTTTTTAAGACGCGGACGGCAAACTTCTGGAACGCAAAAGCCGCCACGGATAGTTTTAAAACAGCTACTACCGCTGATGCCGCATCGACATTATCAATCAGATAAAACGCCAGATTAAACGGGCTTAAGCAGTAAAACGCGTACAACGGCACCGTCGGCATGCCAAGCGAAATCTGGAACGAATAATCCAGACTCCCGCCCTCCAGAAGATTACGGAGAAATAATTTATTAAATGCGGAATATTGCTGAATTAAGTCCGAACGCATAAAAAGCGTATCCCCGCCAATCAGCCTCCCCGCCATCGTGTAAATAACGGTGAATAAAAACGCCGTAATCAAGGCTGCCAGCAGGGCATACCTGCTTTTCTTTAAGGATTCTATTCCAAACCCCGTATGTAACCGTCTCTCCATCTTCTACCTGTTCCCTGTCTCTTTACTTTCCGCAATATAATAATACCACCCAAAGCGGCATACAGCAAGCCAAACATATCAAAAAGATTTCCAACCGTACAGGTGGAAATTTTTTCTGTTTACGAACCAGCAATTGTTGAAGTATAATAAAAGAAAAGCGGTGCATGCATTCCTGCAGCACGCTTTGGAGGATCGCCCATGCAGACTGTAAAGCACATCATCAAACGCATGATCTATATTATTCTGTTTGCCCTTTGCACAGAACTGACCATATGCAACCTTCCCCACTGGAGGACGCTGGCGGACACGCCTGTCCCGATATCCTTTGATCAATTGGAACATGGCAACGCGTATTCTTTTCTGCTGATCCCCGTAGATAACCGCTTCCATACTATCGGCATAGACGCCTATACAGCCAACGGCGCGGAAGCATGGAGCAATTCCATGGGAGAACAATATACGGTAATCACCTCCCATGCCATAGATATCGTCCTGGAAGCGTCGGACGGTTCCGGGAACTCTCTTGGCGTCGTTGCCTCCAAACGCATTGGCAGCCGCCCGGGAATCATGGAATATATCTTTTTTAACCTGCCGGAACAGACAGACTATCTGAAAGTCTGTTTTTATGGCGTTAACAGCTCGGAGATCATATGCAATGACGTCTGTTATAACGGAAATGTCCCCTTGCATCTCTCAGCGTGGCGCCTACTCCTCTGTGTCCTGCTCTTTTCTTTCCTTACGTTATTTGGCAGAAAAAGCAGGCTGTGGACATATCCTCTTTTTCAGAAAAATGATACGACGGTTGGAACAGCCGATGCCAGCCATCCTGTCCCAAGCCGATGGACCATACCCTCCGTCTGCATTACGCTCCTCCTAAATATCCTACTGATACTGCTTCTGATTACGATTAATCCTGTCTATTTTCGCGGCAATGCAGGTTTTGAACCTTATATCCATCTGGCTCACGCGCTGGCACAGGGGAATACAGCCGTTGATCTGGAAGTATCCGACGCCCTTCTGGCTATGGAGAATCCTTATGATGCGGCGGCCCGCGCAACTTTGGGCGTAAAATATGCTTTTGACTATGCCTATTATGAGGGGCATTATTATGTCTATTTTGGCGTCGTTCCCTGCCTTCTTCTCTATCTTCCGTATTATCTGGTTACCGGCGCGGATCTGCCTAACTGGTGCGCCGTTGCCTTTTTTGCTATCGCCATGGCTGTCTCTTTATCCTATCTGCTGTACCAGCTGTGCAGAAGATATTACAAGACGGTTTCCCTTGGCATTTTCCTGATAGAATATGAGCTGCTTCTCGCCGGGAGTATGTTATTTTATGTACTGGCCGATTCCAGCTCTTACTGTATCCCGATGATTGCTGCATTGTTCTTTATTACCATGGGAATCGCTTTATGGACCTGTGCCGCTGCGTCCGGCAGCCGACACATGAAACGATACCTGTTTCTGGGTTCCCTGATGATGGCGCTCTCCGCAGGCTGCCGCCCTCAGCTTACGTTTTCCGCAGTGCTTGCCTATCCGCTTCTTAGAAGCGTCATGCTCCCCCGCCGGTCAGCAGGCAAATCCGCTGCTTCTCATCCGCTACTGCACCGCTGGATCTGCTTTCTTCTTCCTTTTATGATAGTTGCCGTTCCGCTTATGTATTACAACTGGATTCGTTTTGGCTCTGTTGTGGATTTTGGCGCCGGATACAACCTGACGTCCATCAATATTCATGATATCCCCGTCTCCTTTCATCGGATTCCGTCCGGGATAACCTATTATCTTCTCGATCCGCCCCGCCTGTCCGGCAATTTCCCTTTTGTGGAAAGCACGAATTTTGCGCCCGGTATTGCCGGAGATATCATATTCAAGCACGGCTATGGCGGACTGCTCTTTTGGAATCCCGCGTTATGGACAATTGCGGTCTTTTATGTCATACGCAGAAAGAAAAACATCCGACCGTCCGGGGATCTGATCCTTATGCAATGGATGCTGTCCGCTTTAGGCATCCTGCTTCTGGTCTTCGTTACAATTATGGGCATGGGCGGACTGATGTACCGGTATATGATCGATTTCTCTCTCTTTTTATCCCTGACCGCCGCCCTGCTCAGTTTATGCCTGTGTAATCATACGGAGCCAGCCGGCAAAGGCTTCTGCGGCAGGCAGCTGTTGGTATTCTGCCTTCTCATCACCTTATGCTTCCAGCTTTTAACCTATGTTCAGGGCGACGTATGGCCACTTAGGGATGCCGCCCCCGATCTGTTCGCGCGGATTGCCGACACCATAGAATTCTGGAAATAATTATGTTATCTTCCGCTTAGAACCCTGTCAAGTACATCCGCCAGCGGATGACAGGCGTTTCTGATCTCCTGTACTGTGTTATTCTGCGCTCCCAGCTCGATCAGCAAATACTTTCCGGTAAGATGCATGTTGTAACGATATCCTTTCAGATAGATCCTTCTTGCCAGCCCCGGATAATATGTATTGACCGTCATCTGCATTTGAAAGGAAAATGCCAGATTTTCACTCAGATTCGGATTCGCAAGATAATCGATATGTCCCAGTTCATTCAGATAACTAAGTCCGTTAAAAAACATAAACTGCGCCGTCGGCTGTCCATTGACCTGTGTGACCAGTCTCGTCCCTTCCGCCATTTCATCACGGTGAAGATCAATCACCACCTGTATGCTGGGATACTCCTCCAGAAGTTTACGAATTTCCGGTTCCGCATAAGAATAGGCATAATTGTGCTGCTGGGTATCATAACTGGCAACATGATGAAGCACTTCATATCCATATTTTTCCTCCAGAATGGAAGCCAGATATTCCCCTGCGCCGACGATCGTCATGGAAGCATCTCCCGGAACCGAATCCGCAAATGCCTCTTGAGAATGTGTATGATAGATCAATATCTGCGGTCCGTCTACCGTGGTATCGATCGTCATATCCCGCGAAAGCATTGATTCCCCATTGATCTGCTCCGCGGTCACGCTGGTTGACGGATCTACGATATAGAAATTACGCACCAAAAAGGAATAATCCCTTAGATCAGTCAGGCTATAATATACGCTTCTTTCTGACGCCGGAACAAAATTTTCTATGGTAAATCCTCCTGCTGCCCCCGGCAGGATCTCTTGAAGAGGCACTGCATCATTCACCGAAAATCCATTTCCCCCAACCATGACGCCTGAAGATGTCATAAGCGCTTCTGATGTCAAGGACTCATCTGCGCCCATGGAATCTGCCGCCGACATAGCGCCGCCTTCGTCGCTTCCTTCCCGGATCGCAAGCATCTCATAACTTAAAGACATATTTCCGTTTTCCGATCCCCGTATGTAATCATATAACGGACTTTGATAAAATGGAATGGAATAAAAAAATTCCTGCCATGATACCGTCGTTTCCGAATCATCCAAGAAACCTGATATGGGACAGATAAATACCGTCATCATTCTACCCAGATACCTGACAAAGTCATAGCTTTCCACACCCTTAGGACGTCTTCCGGACTCTCCGATCAATACGGCGATCAGAAGGACTCCCACACCCAAAAAGCCCAAAAAATACCTTATTTTTTTTTGTTTGTCCTGTCCATGATAAACCATAATTCAGTATATTGCCCAAAACGATATTATATGACACCCTGTTATGCCTCTTTTGTTGTCTCATTCTCCATATCCAGCGCAATATTGATAGCTTCCGAGATCGTGTAAGAGAGTCTGGCAACGATGGAATCAATATCCTTACCTGTCACATACATGCTGTTTAACTCACTCATACCATTGATCTTTCCTTCTTTGGTCAGCGTCACCGCGTCATTAACGATCGTCGCCGCATCTACAACCGTGGGAACGCCAATGGCGATCACGGGGATTCCCAGACTTTCCTCCGTCAATGCATTGCGGTGATTGCCTACGCCGGAACCTGGCCAGATTCCGGTATCAGTGATCTGCACCGTCCGGTTCAGCCGTTTTGTACTTCTTGCCGCAAGCGCATCTACAACAATTAGAAGATCGGGTTCCGTCTTTTCTACAATCCCCTTGACGATCTCCGCCGTCTCCATACCAGTCTTTGCCATGACGCCAGGTACGATCCCAGATACCATATGCATCTTGTGTTTTTCATAAGCGGCCTTTCCATATTCCAGTATGATATGTCTTGTGATAAACAGATGATCCACCACGCAGGGTCCCAGAGAATCCGCTGTTACATCACGGTTGCCCAGACCCACCACCAAAACCGACTTTTCCTCATCAGGTTTTTTTATAATGGACAAAAGATGCTTTGCGATTTCCAGTGAGATCTCCCTGTGATAATCCTCGTCAGGCTCCACCAGTCCAGGCGCTTCCAATGTAATATAATGCCCCATCGGCTTTCCCAGCTTTTTTTCCGCATTTTTGCTTTCAATTACGACGGTAGTCGTCTTAACGTCCATCTCCTCATTATAGCTTTCCTGAATTCGGACGCCATTTAATGAATGTTCCGGCATATTGATGCATTCTTTGGCCTCCACCGCCAGATCTGTCCGCGCAATATAGCTTTCCACTGCTGCACCTCGTATCCTTAATGATATTTTCCGTATATTTATTATATTCGTAAACTTATTTTTTGCGAAAATTTTTAAATTATGTATTGACATATTTTGTCCTGTAATTTACTATATAAAAGTATGTTTATACCAGAAACGTCCGTGTCCGGCTCTGGCATAAATTATGATTTAAAAGTTTCGTACTCTTACGACATATTCAAAAAAACAGGAGGTGCAAAGTCTTGGCTAATATTAAATCCGCAAAGAAGAGAATCCTTGTCAACCAGACAAAGGCAGACAGAAATAAGGCGATCAGATCCAGCGTAAAGACTGCTGTGAAGAAAGTATATGCGGCAATCGACGCAGGCGATCAGGAAACTGCAAAAAGCGCATTGTTAAATGCCACAAGCACAATTGATAAAGCTGCTAAAAAAGGCGTTTATCACAAAAATTATGCTTCCAGAAAGATTTCCCGTCTGAATCTGGCTGTCAACAAAATGGCTTAAATCTAAAAGTTCAGAATCAAAACACCCTCAAGTACCGTCATGCTTGGGGGTATTTAATGTGAAAAGCACTTCTAACGCTCATAGCAAAGGGCTATCAAAATGAAAATCAAAGATTTTCATTTGCGAAGAAGTGCTAAATTTCACACCGAAAAACGCAAAAGCAGCGTTTTTCGTTTCTATTTAAGCCGCCAAAGGCGGGTATGCCGTCAAAGGCGGGTATGCCGTCAAAGGCGGGTATGCCGTCAAAGGCGGCACAAATTCGCAGGTTACGGAAAGGTATGGTTATTTCTATGCGGAAACGAATGCTGGCATATTTGTCCTATATGGATCAAATCTTAGCGCACGAGCTGCCTGTGACAGCTGTTTTTGATGCAGATGGAAATTATGAAGACACAGCGCTGAAAGATATCATGCCCACCAGAAAAGAATATGAGAAACTTCTTGCCAGACATCTGGAACAGATCGCTTTCTTTTCCCATGAGCGCCTGATCCATCTGCTGGTCACGCTGATGTTCGCCGGGCTGACATTTGCCGTTTTCTTTTTCTGTATCACTGAGATCAATCTGGGGCTCTTACTTCTGCTGGCTGCCCTGATGATCCTTCTGGTTCCTTATATCATGCACTACTACCTCTTGGAAAACGGTGTCCAGAAGATGTACCGCCAATACGATGAATTAGTAAAACAGATGAAATGACCTTTCTGAATTTCTACGTATCCTCTTTGGCTGTATCCCCATCCAGAATCTTTTCAATCAGAAGTTTTTTGATATAAACATCAAAGCCCAGCATACAGATAAAGGCAAACGTCTTCAGCTCTTCCCGTTCCTCTTCTTCCACATCCTCAAAGACTTTGGCGTCACCGAATATCCTTTCGATCTCTTCATATTTACTCTTTATGTCCTTTTTTTGTTCTTCCTTTTGGGCCTGCTCCATCTTCATCACTTCATCATAGATATCCTTGACCGTACATCCCGACGCTTGTCCAAAATACTTCTCTGTCAAAGGATTGAGTAACATCTGAATATCACTGATGGATAAAACATTTTTAAAATAATAGATCAGAATCAGAATCAAAATATGCTCTCTGGAATATTTCTTCTTCTCAGGCGGAGGCAAAAGATCATTCTTTGCATAATTATTGATCATGGTCTTTGTCAGAATCTTATCCTTCCCCTTGTATCTCGCTGTCTCCTTCAGGTGTTCATCCATAAAGGTAGTCACCTGATCCATATAAAGCGCAATATTTGGTATCTCATCGGAATCAATAAACTGAATCTTGTCCAGATTCTCCATGATGCTGTTTATCAGATCTTCGGTATCAATATTCATAAAATAATTGTCCTCTCCTTATATCAGCGCAAGCCACGGCATTGTGCCGTATATTGTCAACTGTCATACTTAATTATATAGTAAATAAAACTACATGTAAAGTAACGAAATAAATATTTACCATTGTGCCTTCCTGTGCTAAAATGATACCGTATCAGCGTGAGAAGAACATGGGGGATTGATCTATGAATGAAAAAAATCGCACTAAAGTAGTAGACCAGCTGTTTGACGCAGTTCTGACATTAGAAAACAAGGAAGAATGTTATCGTTTTTTTGAAGATCTCTGCACCATGAACGAACTCATGTCTTTATCCCAGCGCTTTGCCGTCGCCGCCATGTTGAAAGAAAAAAAGACCTATATGGAAATAGCCGGGGAAACCGGTGCCTCCACAGCCACGATCAGCCGTGTCAACCGTTCCCTCAGCTATGGTAATAATTCCTATGATATGGTTCTGCAGCGCATGAAGCATAAAAATCCGGACAATGATTCCGAAGTTTGCGATACAACAACCTGATCATCCATGGATTTCCATACATTCCCAAGGATCGATATACTCTCCGTTCCTCATGATCTTATAAGAAAGCACGGTATTATCCGCAGTAATGCTGAGCAGTATCGCCCCTGTCGTTACCACATCCCCTTCCTTTACCATAATCGTTCCGACACCAGAATAGAATGTCATAAATCCATTTCCGTGATCGATCACGACCGTATAACCGCCGCCATCCAAAACCTCAACATCAGATACTTCTCCGTCTGCAGCGGCAACCATGCTGCTTCCCATGCCCGTCATAAACTGTACTCCAAGTTCTTCCGGTTCTTCAGTTGATTCCGTTTCCGTACCGCCTTCCTCCGGTTCTTCCCCTTCCGCTGTCTCTTCCGGCACATAATAAGCCGCATTTCCCCGCAACGGATAAGAAGTCGGCATATGCTGCGCCCGTTCTTCCTCCTCATAAACAGACAATGCCTCTGTCTTAGCTGTCAGAGTGTCACTTAAAATATCCACTTTTCCATTTAATTCCGAAACCTGCAGTGCAAGTTCATCAGAATGGCGCACCTCCGCGGCCAACTGCCCCTGCAGCGTGGTAATCAACGCCTGGGCATTCGCCAGCTGATTACTTCTTCGATACTCCTTAAGTATCAAGATGCTGCATAGCAGACCAATCACAACCAAAAAAGTACCAATCAGAAAAAAGACCTGCATCCTTCCCAAAGTATAACGATGCACCTCTCCTTTATGATTTTTATGCATAACATAAATCCGGTAAAAAGTAATATTATGTTGCCCCATATGTTCAAACTCTACTTCTTCCTGTGACGGCGGACGCACCCATACTTCTTCACTTTTTTCATTTTCATCACCGACTGTTTCCGCCTTCGGAGCCGACTGTTCTAAAAGCTTGCGTTCCTTTTGGGCCAACCGTTTTTTCCCCTGTCTTTCTTTCTTGCTTGCCATCTGTTCTTCCTCATCTATGTACGAAAAGCAGCTTCAAACCGAATAATCCGCCTTTCATCCTATGTTTTCTGTTCGTAATCTATCTAGTCGACATAATATATATCTATAC
>JAIDPF010000044.1 GCA_029062895.1 Lachnospiraceae bacterium | reverse complement strand
TTAGCATATAAAGTTTGAGGATATACTATTACTGCTTCCTCATTTTCTATATTTAACAGTTTATGGACTATAAATAATAACAAGTGATACGTTGTCATTGCATGATATAAAATCATCTAATTTTCTCCCTTAATTATTTATTTTAATAACTTCCGCTTCAATCAATTGATTTTTGACATAATATTTATCACTAACCATTACCCTAAAAGGATTTAGTGCATCCCAACCTGATATATTAAACATAAACTGATAATTCATAAATGATTTCTTCCACTCTTTACAAAATTCAATGATTCCTTTATGAATCGAATCGATTTCATCATACATATCAACATTAGTATCAAAAAAATCATACTCAACTCCATCTTCTTTCAAAACATATCCTCTAAACATAGGCGAATGCGCTTGCGTAAATAATTCAAATATAGACGCAACTCTATTTGAGTCTTTTTGAAATAAATCATATAATGATCTATTCTTATCCTCAGAGAATGCATATGCATACTGTCGATTACTTTGTATCCTTTCAAACTCTCCATTTTTGCAGAGTGAACCAACAACCAAACTATATACAATACATGACTCCCCAAGTAATCTTTGTATCTGATCCCCGCTAGAACCATTCCATCCAACATCTACTACTGCAACGGACTCACAATTGCTTACTGTTCTTTTTAATATTTCTTTTGTAGCCAGTATAGATGAGGCTACTGATTCTGTAATTATATTCCAATTCATATTCAGAAAATCAATTAAAGAATCATTATTATTTTCAATTTCAAACAATTTCCCAGCAGAAATACCCTGTAAAATACCAGAAATATACAAGTTATCCAATGTACTTTTAAGCCATCCTTTTTCATCTTTTTTAGCCAAAAGAATGTAATTAATCAAAGGCCTTCTATTATTCTTTACAGCGACACGCGCAGTAACAGTTCTAGACCAATATACATATTCGTTTTTCACATCATCAAACAATAAATTAAATACCTTAGAATAAATATATCCATCACGTGACAGAAACATTATTTTATCAATTTTATTTTTTATAGCAAACTCATGAATCCAACAAACATAGCCTAAAACATACAATCCTCCATAGATAAAACCATATTCATATTTAATCCCATATTTTTTCGAACCATTTCGAATATATTTATTTATAAGTCCAGCATATGCCGATCCAATAAAATCTGACATTGCCCTTGTTACAATCCTATATTTTTCTCCCATTTGATTAACATTAGGATAATATTTGGACATAATTTGCAGTGATCTAGGTACTTCAACATCTGACTTTAAGTTATCCCCAATATGAATAATCTTTTTGTCCTTATTATCTTTTAACACAGCATCAAATAAATATCCACCAGACTTATTACATTCATACTCACATGAAACATATATTTTAGAATATCCCACTATCCCCTTCTTCTGAAGCAAATCATCTAAAAATTCACTCGGATAATACATATCAGACACAAGAATAATTTGCTTTTCTTGTGACTTAAGTAATTCAAACACTTCAACCATATAAGGGTTCTGTTCACACATATCACATTCCGTAAGAAATTCTAATTCAACTCCTTCTTTTGCATTTATTCCTATTTTTTTCTCCAAATAATTATAAATATCAAAAATTGAAATTTCCCGGTTTCCCACTAACAATTCTTTACGATTTCTCGTTTCTATTTCCGCATTTATCCTTTCTTCACAAAATCTATAAACTTGGTTCTCCATTTGAACAAATAAGAAAACATCTGTTGGCTTAGCAACCTTACGAAAAATCAATGTATCAAATATATCAAACGATATCACATCATATCCCATTAATTGTTTAGCGAAATGATATGCATCCGGCAAATTTATACTTTCCGATTCCACTCCATTAAAAACATTTCCATCTAATTTAGATTCCAAATGATTATTTTTTTGCTTAGAAATTTCTTGGGGTTTAATAGGCACATCCCAATATATATACGGCGTATTTCCTTTCTTAACTCTGTAAAACCAATTTAATTTAATTAGGAGACGAATATGATTAAACCTGTGCAAGCGATGTTCCTCCATATGCTCTCTTACATACCTCTCATATTCATACCAAATACGTCCATTTTTTCTGACAAAATAGTTATACATTTTGTCTTTTAATTTACTCATAAAATTAATCCCTTCTAAATATCATTATCCCTTATATTTAAAACATAACCAAAATATAAAAATATGATTGCTTTTCTCCCTACCCCTTCATCTTCCTATACGCCTCACACACCCTCTTAACATCCCCCATCATCATAAGCTTTCCCTTCTCGATCCACACCGCTCTGTTGCAGTTCTCCATGATCGTTCCCATCCCATGGGACACCATCAGCACTGTGGAACCGCCGTGGATCATCTCCTTGATTCTTGCAAGGGATTTTTTTCTGAAAAATTCATCCCCCACGGAAAGGACTTCGTCTAAGATCAGGATCTCCGCCGCGTCTCCCGCCGTCGCGATGGCGAATCCCAGCCGGGAAACCATACCGGAAGAAAAGTTCTTCACCTTTTCTTCCATAAATCCCTCCAGTTCCGCAAATTCCACAATATCATTATAATGCTCGTCGATAAATTCCCGGCTGTAGCCGATGACGGAGCCGTTCAGATAAACATTCTCTCTGGCAGTCAGCTCCATGTCAAAGCCTGTTCCCAGCGTTAGAAGCTGTATCTTGCTGCGGTCCACCTTCACATACCCCGAAGTCGGCGTAAGCGCGCCGGATATAATCTTTAAGAGTGTGGACTTTCCTGAACCATTGGTTCCGATGATACCGATGACCTCTCCCGGATACACAAAAAAGGAAATGTGGCTTAGGGCGTGCAGCGTCCGGTAGCTGATTTTGCCACCAAGTTTTTTGATCATCCATTCCTTGACGCCGGAGACATTCTGCATGGCGACCTTAAAATCCATGCAGACGTCCTCTACCGCAATGATCGGGTCCCTCCACCCAAAGGTTTCTCCCCGCTCCATCTCCTCTCTGTTCCCTGCCAATTCTTCGGAATATTCCCGATACGTCTGGAACACTGCGATGCCCAACGCCGCCAGCACAATGATGATTACTGTGATATAGACATCCCTTTGTTTTAACATACCGGTCAGCAGACTTTTCATACCTACAGCTTCATATTCTGTCTCCGCAGCCGGAATCACTCCGATCTGCGCCTCTCCCTCCGCCTGCACCGCACCTGTAGTCTGACCTTCCCCGGTCTGAGATTCCGCCCCAGCTCCTACCACTCCTCCGGTCTGCCCTTCCGCCTCTCCTGTCTGCCCTTCCAACGCCGTGTCCTCTGTCTCGACGATCTTTTCCTCTCTGGTAACATGCAGTTCATAAATTGTCTGTGTTCCGCCCGGACTGGTCAGACGTATGTCAATGGTATTTTCCCCTACCTCAAGAACAGTTTCTGATATTTCCGCCGCATATCCCAGCGCCTCTACCTCCAGCGCCTCCGTCTCATAAGGCACCTGCAGCTCATAGGTGAAGGTTTCCGGATCAAATCCTTCCAGCGGCTGCCCTCCGATATTGATTCCATCCAGATAAACCGGCGTATTATCCCGTATCGACAGCGGTGCCGCTCCCTGACTGATGATATCGAAGGCATTGCCCTCCGCATCTACAGCCGTCGCCTCTGCAATCACAAAGGACGTATCCCCCGCTACAAGCGCCCTAAACTGCAGCATCGTCTTGACAAAATCGGTTCCACCCTCAAAAACACCGCCCAGCACCACCGTTCCTTCACCGCCGCTAATCGCGCCAGAGACATATTCCACACGGGCGGGATCATAAGAGAGTATGATGGAATATTCCGTAAAAGCCTCCACCGAATCCATATAGACTCCAAGATTAAATATTTCCCCGGTATAATGTGTATAACTGATGGAGCCGAAATGCGCGTTTGCTTCCGCTGCCCAAACGACAGGCGGATCTATCAGCAGTACAATGACCGCCAGCAGAATGACCGCCGCCGGAAATCTCCTTTTCATAATAAGATAACCATACCTTCTTCTATTTGCATCATTTGACTTTCTGAATTCCAACTTTTGATCTTTCCAATTTACATATTCTGAATCAGTATCTTATCCTTATTGGCCCTAAATACCAGACTCCCAAATACAAACATGCCGATTCCCCAGCCCAGCATCTTGATCCACTGCACCGTCTGAGGCCACGCATGATACATCACACAGTCCCTTGCCGCCGCAATGTAGATATAGATAGGATTCATCCCTATCACCAGCTGCATCTGCGGACTAAGCAGATTCACCGGATAAAAGATCGCGCACAGATACATCCAAAGCTGCAGCAGGATCGAATACAGGTATTTCACATCCGGCATAAAAGAATAGGCAATGGCAAGCAGATAGCCTATCCCGGTAGAAAAAAGCAACAGCAACAGCACGATTGCCGGAAATGCCACCAGATGGATAGACGGCGTGATCATAAAGAACGCCGCGATGGCTACATAGGCAATCAGCGAAAACCCGAAATTCACCAGCGAAGTCAGAATTCTCGACAGTGGAAAGATCTGTTTCGGCAGTTTTGTCCTTGTCATAAGATTCTTATTATCTACCAGCGCCGTCATTGCCGAATCGGTGGCTCCGGTAAACATATTCCAGAGGATCGTTCCCGTCAGGTAATAAATCGGGAAATTTTCTATGGACCGTTTAAAGATCGTGGAGAAGATCAGACTCATGACCACCATGGACAGCAGCGGATTTAATACGCTCCACAGGATACCAAGATACGATCTGACATATTTCCTTTTCACTTCCCTGCCAACCAGCTCTTTCATTACAAAAAGATACCGCTTGATATTCTCCACATTCATCCGTCGGATCCCTCTTACCGATTCTTAAGTTTTTTCTTGATATAAACCAGCCGTTTATACATCCGTATCTGAAATAAATGATAGCCGATCTGATTCCCCGCGCGTACCACGCTTCCCTCCGGCCATGCGCTGTCCCGGAACTCTTCTTTTTTGATCCCTTTCATGATCAGCAGTCGGTTGAGCGCATGAAGGTGCTTGATTTCCCTATCCTCCAAAACCGCCGCTACCGGCTGAAGGCTGTTGTCAGACACATCATCGGAAAACAGATAGTCGCCGTATTCCCTGACGTCCCTTTCGGTGGGGCTGCTCATCAGTCCCTCCAACCGCCTCTGCACCTCTTTGGACGGCAGTATCATTGATTTTACCATATCCGGCTGCACCAGTATTCTTTCCAGCAGAAGTTCATTCTTCATAATAAGCTCCCTGTTGGGATTTTGGTCGATCTGATAGACCGGCGTCATTCTGCCGGCTTCTTCCCGGTATCCCACCGTCATCCCCTCCTTAGCGGAGCAGACAGCCTCAAACAGGCAGTTATTAAAACGCACCTTCTTCTCGATATCCTGATATGGTCGGAAATAATAAGTATGATACGTATCCGGATCAGCGTCTTTCGGAAGTTCATACAGCCCGAAATAGAATCCATGGATCGGACTCCTTCCGCTCCCCGCCATGGAATCGCAAAGATGCTCCAGCGTCAGCTGCAGCGACCCTACCCAGCCGCTGTCAATGATGGCAAAGGGTTCCTGCTCCAGCAGTCCCTCCTGTTCCAGATACCGGACGGTATTATGATATGCTTCCCCGACATGACCGCGCAGCAGTTCCCAAAATACTTCGCACTCCGATAACACGGGTTTCATCCGCTGCGTATCCGCATAGCTGAGCGTATGGTCCAACTCCCTCCGTTTTCCCAGACGCTCCGCAACCTCCTCTGCTTCCCTGTCGCTCAGTCCGCCGCGCCTTAACATCTTCCGCAGGGTGACCTGAACGCCTCCCATGCAGATCTTTTCCACGGGATCTGCATCCGGCAGAGTAAACTCCGCCATCCGCCACGCATACCTTGACCCTTCCAGATACCGGCAGGTCAGCGGCAGTCCCTCCTGTTCTGTCATCCGGCACGCGATCTGATAGACCATCCTCGCGTCCCTTGCCAGAAAGTATAATTTATGTATCTTCAGGGAAAGCGCTTTCTTTAATACCCAGTCCGTATAGGAAATCAGCGCCGGCGCCCATATTTCCTCAAATTTCTTTTCCCGCTTCATGAGCCGCCTCAGAAATTATAATCCGGACAGATGACAGAAGTATGTAGATTCTTCATATCTTCCTCAATAGAATCCGCTGTGGAAAGCAGATGTCTTTTCTTGTAATAAGCAACCATCCAATAAGGCAGCAGCCCCGTAGCCAACGGTCTCGCCATATACAGCATCTGTTTCCCTTTTGGGATATCCATTCCCGGGAAATACCTTGCTCTTATTTTGGTTTCATTCCACCTTGTCCGCCAGGTTCTCTTTTTATAGGATGACGCACTCTGACGGTACAACAGCAGCTTCTCTTGCAGATTACAACCCCGAAGCCCCTGCCGGTACAGGCGCAGGAACAGTTCATAATCCTCACAGCGCAGCGTTTCCTGCGCAACGGCATAACCACCGCCGCCTGCAAACAGCTCACGCCGGAACATCACGGTAGGGTGAATAAACGGAGAAAACGGCAGGAAATTATACTGGTTCGGCTCCTCTGCCATCACCAGCGTTCCCCAGATATTTTCATGATCAAAGACGTCTGCGTTGCTTCCCACCCATGCGTATTCCGGATGTTGTTCCAGAAAATCAACTTCCTTTTTCAGACGGTCGGGAAGGGAGATATCATCCGCATCCATCCTTGCAAGATATTTGCCTCTGGCTTCGCCGATACACCGATTCAATGAAAAAGCCAGACCCATGTTCTCCTCATTTCGGATAACACGGATCCTCCGGTCATGATAAATCAGATTCCTGATGTATTCTGCTGATTTTCCGACGCTTCCGTCGTCGTAAATAATGAATTCAAAATCCTGAAAAGTCTGTAACAGAATAGAATTGACCGCCTGCAGCAGTTCCACCTGATTGCATTGGTTATAAACTCCCATAATGACCGAAACAACCGGTCCTTTATCTCTGTAGTCTGTACGATCCGTAATCATTCACCGTCCTTTGTCTCTGAATGTGTTCTAAAAGCCTGTCCCCCAAAATGAGGGACAGACCGCCACACGACTTAGAAAACATTTCAAAACCGATAATTTACAATTTAAAACGCATACTTCTTAAAACAGAACGCTGCGCCAAAAAGACTGACAATGCAGAATACTCCCACAAGAGGGAAGCTTTCCCCTGTTTTCGGGGACACATATGTAATAATAGCTACAGGAGAAAGCGACGTAAATGTTGCGGTTACACTTCCTGCTGAGACTGCCGCCACGGGAAGGACCTCCCATGCACCGTTGCTCATCCGATGGAGTACAACAACGCTTTGTCCCGCCGTAATGCCGGGAACACTTATGGTAATGTTGGTCGGACCGCTGATCGCTGCATTCAGCTCAAAGATCTTCTCTACCTGTACAGCGCCGGTATTCACAGCTGCTGACTGTCCTACCAGTGCTACCGCAGCCTTCTGTGCGTCTGCAACAACCACTTCCGTAACGGGGCTTACACTGACGGCCACGCCGTTCGCAGTCTGTGCGCTGACACCACTGGTATCCGCCGCCGTTGCGCTGACAGTAGCAGTCGAAACAGCAGCAACCGCCGTCAGAGACAGACCAAACGCCATCACTGCCGCCATGCAGACAGCGGCAAACCTTGAAAACTTCTTCATTGGCAATTTCCTCCTTTCAAAAATTGTGTGGCTTTATCAAACCGCCTTGCGCGGCTGGATATTATTGTTAGCGAAAAACGCTATTTCTGCGTTTTTCGAAATTGAAATGTCATTTTAATGACATTTCAATTTAATGACATTTCAATTTATCCTCCATGTCAGAGCAACTTGCTGCGATGACACGCGATGAGAAATCCGCGCAGGCGGTTTCTCATCTGCGCTCAAAGCAATTTGAGGCTCTGACTCAAATTGCTAATTGAAAAATAAGATATCAATCTTATTTTTCAATTTACTTTCTCATAGAAGATATCTATGATCAACGCATACAAAGCGTCATCATCCACATAAAATTCCTCAAATCCTCCGCCCCCGGTGATGGTTTCCCCTTCCAGCATATAGATTCCTTCCGTATTAAACGAATAGTTGATATAGGTCGTGGCAAGATACATGACCTTCGAGGCATTCATATCCGTAACCGTATAATCAGATAACTGATCCAGCACATCAACCGGAAAAGTAATATCCTCCTTGGTTGCGGCGATGGCCTGTTGCGCAAAAGCATTAAGATACTGCTTCTGCCTTGCCAGTCGCATAGACGCGCTGTCAAATACCTCCACGTCACGGTATTGCAGATAATAATACGCGTCCATTCCCTCCAGAGTCACCATGTTTCCCTCTCCGGAAGAAATCACTTCACTTCCCCATGGCACATTTTCCATAACTTCCAGTCGGACGCCTCCCACACTGTCATTTAGGATCGGCACTGCCGCCATATTCATGGCAAGGTAACCGTGGATCGGCAGGTCATAAAACAGCCTTGACACTGCCTGCACCTCCCGTTCACAGCTGTCCTCCAGCCCAGAACCGTATCCGTGCTGTAGGCACACCTGCAGCAGATCGGTACGCACAAAGTTGTTATCGCTGTCATAAACATCTACTTCCGTCATGGAATTGCGGTTAATGGCAATCAGTTCGATCTCCTTCGTATGCGGATTGATGACCACAAGAAACAGCGTGTCCGCCTGTCCGCCTAAAATATAATCCTCCACTTCTTCCGGATTCGGAAGCTTATCCAGACTATCGATTCCCATCACAAGAATCGTCAGGATGTCCTCGTTATATACATATTCCTCGCCCTGATACTTGATCGTGTAACCATCGTATTCCTCCCCCGCCGCCTCCGGATTCCGTATGACGGGAGTTTTGGTTGACGCGCTCTGATACAGCTCGGCTTTGCCGATCATACAGAGCAGCAGAAAGGATACCACGATAACGATACTTATGATTCCCAATATTTTAAATGTCCGCAGCAGCACTTTGCCGATAAATTTACCGGGCTTCATCCAATAACACTCCCTGTACCAAATATCTCTGATTGGGTGAATTTCTGATACATGTTGACAGTGTCAGTACCAGATCATCCGTCTCAAATTCATAAGTATCCACTGCATGATCCTTATCCCCCGTCAACAGCAGGGTATCACCCAGATACTGGACCCAGCTCTCATCGTCCCATACATGGCTATAGACGATATGCGCGTTGCTGCCCTCATAAGCCGCAAATATTTCATAAACCTTAATATCATCCGGGAGATAAATAAATATATAGCGGAATTCGTCGAAAAACGCTTCCTCCTCAAAATTGTGCAACGATCCGAAACCACTGCCGTCAATCATATTATGACCATAGATCACCGTCATACGGTCCGTAAAATCCCTACCATTGCAGGATCCTTCCGTATAGATCCCGCCCGGATATCCCATGGAACCGTCCAGATTATAATTCAGATAGTAAGAATCATCTGTCGGATGCTGCACGACAGGATCGTCAATGTTCGTCCCCGGTACATAGATCCATGCGTAAATGTCTTCATTCACTTCTGTACGTAATTTATCAAAATCAAGAGCTTTGGACGGCACGTCGATCCCATAGGTATCAAGGTACGCCCTGTACTTTTCCTCCAGTGTATATTCGTCCCAGCTTTTTTCCGTTATCTCCGGTTCGGAGACTTCCGGTTCTTCCACTTCGGGTTCTTCCTCAGGAATATCTTCCTCCACAGGATTCACCTGTTCCGTTAAGGCGTTTCTTTGCTCCTCGACCTGATTTTTTATAACTTCCTGCCGCAGCCAGATCATTCCCCACACTGCCGCCAGAATCAACAGTATCACAGCGGCTGCCAGCCATATTGACTTGCCATTTCCTTTCACCTGTCAACCGCCTCCATCTATCCTTTGGCGCATCTTTTCATAGACGCCTCTCATAATCTTTTCCGTCCGGTTTTGAAAAAATCCCACCGCGATTTCCCTGCTTCTGCCGCCCATAAAAGCCGTCTGTCGCGGATCTTTCATCACCGCGTCCATCGCTTCCAAAAAAGCGTTCACATCCCTCGGCTTACAAAGGTATCCGTTGTCAAATACATATTCTCTGGTGCCCCTGTTGTCTCCCGCAATCACCGGCAGACCGCATGCCATGGCTTCCAGTGCCGCCATTCCCAGTCCTTCCCTGATAGACGGAAACAAAAAGCAGTCAGCGCATTGGTAATACCGTTCGATATCCGTACAGTAGCCCTGTAGAACGATCCTTTCCCGCATCCGCAGCCGGTCGATCAGTCGCTGTAGTTTGTTTCGTTGTTTCCCTTCCCCGCAGATAAAAAGCCTTGCCCTGCTGCAGTCAATTTGGGAAAACGCCCTGATAATTGTCTCATGGTTCTTATTTCTATTTAATTCACCCACCGATAGGAAAAGATACTCTCCGGCTTCAACACCCAGTTCCTTCCTGTAGTGCATCCGCTGTTCCGGAGCCGGTCGAAACCGTCCCGGATCCAATCCGACGCCGGGAATCATGGAAGCGCATCCGTTCTTTCTTAAATGAAACCGTTCTGACCGCCCTTTGTCCTCACGGTTGATGGTAATCAGCTGATCGGTTCTGTGGGCCAGCAGACGTTCCACCGGATAAAAGGCGATCCAGTTGATGAGAGGAGCATGTTTAAAAAAATGAAAACCATGCGCCGTATAAATCACATAAAGATCCGCCGCACTCTTTTTTCCTATACATAACATTCTTCCCAGAACGCCGCCCACCGGATTGTGACAGTGCACCGCCCGGATCTTTTCCTGTTCCACCAGTTGATTCAATTGCCGCAATGCAGTCAGATGCGCGGTTGCTGCCAGTGGATTCTTGACAATAGGAACGGAATGACAGATGATTCCCTGTTGTTCCAATTCCTCCCGGTCGCACTCATAAACCGGCGTATCAAAATTAGATGCGTAATGAACCGTATATCCCATTTCCTGCAATATCCTGACGTCCTGCATCAAAAATTTCGGTAAAAATCCACTGATTGTGGTGATCAGCAGTACGTTCATTGCTATCCGGTCCTTCCACTTCCGTACGGAATAATTTCAGATAAACCGCAAATACTAATTACAGAAAACCACTGTTTTCGCAGAATTAGTTATTCTGCGAATGCCAGCTGTAAGGCAAATTTTATATC
>JAIDPF010000043.1 GCA_029062895.1 Lachnospiraceae bacterium | reverse complement strand
GAAATAAATGGTATAATATAAAGCAGTTGTGTTTTCCCGTATCTCCAAGTTATTTGGAGAAATTAAAACGGAAGGAATATCTTTTATGAATAATTTTCGCCACTATTTAGAAAGCATCCGTCAGGGGGAAAGTTACTTTTCCTTTGAACGCAAATCGAACATCATTGCTTATATGCTTGCTGCCATACATTTTATCACCTGCATCATTTTTGCATTGATCCCGCTCATTACTCTGTCGATCATCAACGGATGTTTGGGCGTATTTTATGTGACTATCATCAGGAATTTGATTAAACAACACAAATATACGACAGCGCTTTATATCTCCCTGCTGGTAGTCCTTGTGATTAGTTTTTTTGAAACATTCTGTCTGGGTACTACCTCCGGTTTTATCTTATACAGCATTTCCATGATCAGCGCCATCTTTTACTTTACTTTTGTTATGGATCATTTTAAGAAAAAAGATATCATACCGCTGATCTTTTCCTTATTTTGTGTTGCCAGCTACTGTATCTCCTATTGGCTGATGCAGGTGATGGAACCCGTATATTCCCTAGAAGAATCCCGTTGGCCGAATATCCTGCACATCTTTAACGCATTGGTGACTTTTGCTTTCCTGATTATTTTTTCCTTCCTGTTTATTTGGGAGATCAAATCCAGTCAGGGTAAGCTTGATTCGCAGAACAAACAGCTTCATGAAATGGCGCACAAAGATCCTCTGACACGTCTGATGAACCGTCGGTATATGAATCAGATCCTACAGAAGGAGATGGAGCAGCTCAAAAGTACGGGCAAGCGCTTCAGTCTGATTCTGGGTGATATTGACGATTTCAAAAAAGTCAACGACACTTATGGGCATGATGCCGGAGATTATGTACTGGTAACGGTTTCCGAGATCATCAACAACAGCGTCCGGGAGGCCGATGCGGTCTGCCGCTGGGGAGGCGAGGAGATTCTGATCCTTGTTCACGACCCCTTAAATTCCGCCGCCAATGCTGCCGAACGTATCCGCAAAAATATCGCGGATCATCCGTTTAATTATGACGGTCAGGACATCAAAGTCACCATGACCTTTGGCGTCTGCGAATCCATCCCCGGCTATAAGGTGGAGGATCTGGTGCAGCAGGCTGACGAACATCTGTATACCGGCAAAAAAAGCGGGAAGAATATTGTGGTATTCCAGACTTCCGCCAATACAAACGAAAATCAAGATTAAAAGAAAAGGAAGGTCAAACATATGATCAGCGCTAATGGTGTTACTTACAGAGTAGGAAAGAAGGCACTTTTTGAGGATGTCAATATAAAATTCACTGAGGGCAATTGCTATGGTCTAATCGGCGCCAACGGCGCAGGCAAATCCACTTTTTTAAAGATCCTGTCCGGCGCTTTGGAAACGACCAACGGCGACATCTCCATTACACCGGGGCAACGTCTCTCCGTGCTGGAACAGGACCATTTTAAATATGACGAATACTCCGTTATGGATACCGTCATCATGGGCAATCAGCGCCTCTATGATATCATGAAAGAAAAGGAAGCTATCTATGCCAAGGAGGATTTTTCCGATGAAGACGGCATCCGCGCCAGTGAACTGGAAGGTGAATTTGCGGAAATGGACGGCTGGGAAGCGGAATCCAATGCCGCTATGCTCTTAAACGGTCTTGGCATTGATACGGAACTTCATTACAGCATTATGAAAGATCTAAACGGCAGTGAAAAGGTAAAGGTACTGTTAGCTAAGGCGCTGTTTGGCAATCCTGACATCCTGCTTTTGGACGAGCCCACCAACCATCTGGATCTGGACGCCATCGCATGGCTGGAGGAATTTCTGATCGGATTTGAAAACACGGTCATCGTCGTTTCCCATGACCGTTACTTTTTAAATAAAGTATGTACCCATACCGCAGATATCGACTATGGCAAGATCGAGCTTTATGCCGGCAACTATGATTTCTGGTATGAATCAAGACAGCTTCTCAACAAGCAGATGAAAGAAGCGAATAAGAAAAAGGAAGAGAAGATCAAGGAACTGCAGGAATTTATCTCCCGTTTTTCAGCCAACGCTTCCAAATCCAAACAGGCAACCTCCAGAAAGCGCGCCTTAGAGAAAATCGAGCTTGACGAGATCAAACCTTCCAGTAGGAAATACCCCTATATCGATTTCCGCCCTGAGCGTGAGATCGGCAATGAAATATTATATGTGGAAGACCTTACAAAATCCATCAACGGCGAAGTCGTATTGAACCATGTTTCCTTTACGCTGGGCAGGGAGGACAAGGTCGCTTTTGTGGGTGGCAATGAACTTGCTAAAACGACGTTATTTAAGATACTGAACGGAGAACTGGAGCCGGATGAAGGGTCCTTTAAATGGGGCGTAACGACCTCCCGGGCTTATTTCCCGAAAGACAATACGGAAGAATTTGATAACGACCTTACGATTACCGACTGGCTGATGGGGTATTCTCCGGTAAAGGATGTGACTTATGTCCGCGGCTTCTTAGGACGTATGCTTTTCCCCGGAGAAGACGGCGTCAAAAAAGTGAAGATCCTTTCCGGTGGAGAGAAGGTGCGCTGTCTCCTCTCCAAAATGATGATCAGCGGCGCAAACTGCCTGATCCTTGATGAACCCACCAACCATCTGGATATGGAGTCGATCACATCATTGAATAACGGTATGATCAAGTTCCCCGGCGTTGCTTTATTCGCCTGTCATGACCACCAGTTTGTGCAGACGACTGCCAACCGTATCATCGAGATCCTGCCGGACGGCACGATCATTGATAAGATCACCACCTATGACGAATACCTTGAAAATGATGAAATGGCAAGAAAGAGAACCGTCTATAAGGCTCAGATCGAAGACGATGAAAATTAATTAATTTTAAGGATGGTGTGAACATGAATATCGTTGACCTGCATACACATTCTGATAAATCGGATGGCTCCTACGCTCCCCGCGATCTGGTGGATTACGCAATTGAAAAAGGATTGACGGCATTTGCACTGACGGATCACGATACCACAGATGGGCTGGACGAAGCGATCGCATATGCTGCAGATAAGCCAGTGGAAGTCATCCCCGGCATCGAGCTTTCCACCGAATATCAGGGTCGTGATATCCACATCGTTGGAATCGATATTGACCATCACTCTCCTGATTTTTTATCTCATCTGAAATCCTTTCAGGATTCCCGCGTCAATAGAAATATCAAAATGTGCAATAATCTCCGGGAAGCGGGCATCGACATTACCTTCGACAAACTACAGGCGGAATTTCCGGACTCCGTCATCACCAGATCACATTATGCAAAATATCTGCTGGCCCACGGCTATATCAAAGACTTAAAAGAGGCATTTGACCGTTATGTGGGTGACCACTGTAAATATTATGTTCCCAGAGAAAAGATCACGCCTGCCCAGGCTGTATCTCTGATCCTGGAAGCAGGCGGCATCCCCATCCTTGCGCACCCTGTTCTGTATCATATGACAAAGGGACAGTTAGAAACGCTGGTAAGCGAACTCAAGGCTGCCGGTCTCGTAGGGATCGAAGCAGTTTACAGCACCTATACGCCTGCTGACGAACGGGAGATCAAAAGACTTGCCGCTAAATTTGGCTTATGCATCAGCGGCGGCTCCGACTTCCATGGGACGGCTAAACCAAACTTAGATCTCGCTACCGGCTATGGCAAATTATTTATTCCGGAAGAGATCCTGACCAACCTCAGGGCATTTCAGCATAAAATGCCAAAGATCTTTTTTACTGATCTGGACGGTACTTTACTGACCACAGAAAAGAAGATTTCTCCTAAGACCCGGCAGGAGCTTCACCGGTTTATGGCGGAGGGCAACTATCTTGCCATTTCTTCCGGCAGACCCCTGAAAAGTATCTTAGAAATCATCCGTCTCAATGAACTGGATTATGACAATCAGTACGCCATTGCATTTAACGGGTCCCTGATCTATCACTGTCCTTCCCAAAAGAAAATCCTTGAACGGACCCTGACCATAGAACAGGCATGCAAGATCGCTAAACTCTCCCTCTCTTTCGGCATCTTCTGTCAGACTTACGACGATGAGCATATCCTCATACCGTATGAGGGACCGGAAATCAGCAGATATACCGAGACGATCCATGTTCCTTATCAGATCCTGCCCCGCTTTCCGGAGGGAATCACTCAGCCTCCCTGCAAAGTGCTTTGTATCAATTTTGACCATCCGGAAAAACTAACGGAGCTTGCTGTGCTTTTACAGCAGGAACTGCCCGGAGAAGTCAATTGTGTCCTCTCAAGCCCGAACTATCTGGAAGTATTTCCTATCACATCCGGTAAGGGAAGCGCCGTCACGGATTTGTGTCAGCTACTGGATATTCCCATCGACCACTCCTATGCTGCAGGCGATGAAGAAAACGATCTTTCCATGCTGCAGGCGGCTGGCTGCGGCATCGCTATGCGCAACGGACGGGAAAGCTTAAAGGAGGCTGCGGATATCGTCACCAAAGAAGATAATGACCATGACGGGCTCGCTTCTGTGATCCATGACATGTAACGCTTTGATGCAACGTGTCATGGATTATTTCCTGAAATCTTATTTAAAGAAATCCGTATGATATACTTCTAATAAATTCTTAACAGCAATAACTCCCTCAGGAATTTCTCTACCGCTTCGGTTGATCCATATTGTATTTATTCCAACGGAGGAAGCTCCTTTCACATCACTGCTCAAAGAATCTCCAATATGTACCACCTGCCCAGCGGACAAACCGGTGCTGCTTAATGCAAATTCAAATAATTCTTTTCTTGGTTTATATGATTTTGCATCTTCACTTGTAAATACTCCATTAGGTTTTAACCCATGAAACTTTATTGCCTGTAAAATATCATCTCTGTCAATATTAGATACAATATAAATCGGCACCGAAGAAGTTTCAAAAAATTGTTTTGACTCTTCAAATATAGGTGGCTTCACCCAATGCGCAAACATTAAATCACTTAATGCTTTTGCATCAGCAGACGAGTTGAAATATTGTAACGTTTTATTCAAGGACTGATATTCTAGTTCCCGTTGCGTTTCAAAATTTTCGCCGTAAGCAGAAATAAATGCTGTTTGAAATTCATTCCACCAATAGGAACCGATTTCAGATTTATCATTTACTTTTCCTGTATCAAATATTTCTTGTGATATCCGCCTAATCACTTCTCCGTCTTCATGTACAACTGTACCATAGAAGTCTAGAAATATCGCTTTTACCATCTTATATTTTTCCTCCACAAATTCCGATTGTGTACTAATATTTTTTATCTCCCAAAAATAACATATGCCTTGTACACCGTCAAGTATTTTGTCATTTAATTCAAATAATGTATATTTATGGATCACTTAACAACTAAAATATGATTTTTATTCTTTACTATTATAATCATCAACCGCCTGTTCCAATTCTGACAAAATATTTTGTAGAAACTTAGGCAATTTTGCACCCATTCTTCCCACATTTTCCAGAATGGATAACAGCTCATTAATAATTAACCAAATGGTCACAAGAAAACCAAATATAGTTTTTAATTGAAATTCAATGCCCATCTTACCCAAAAACGCATAGATAATATAATCTGTACTTACTGCAACTAATATCATTAGAATATAACCCAATTTCTTATATATTCCTATAAGACTTTTTTTACTACTCCATCCATAATTTTTGTTATTAGAGTGTTCTACCGCTTCCTTTTTTGAAGCTAACATACCTGAAATATAGTCTACAACCATCAAAAAAATCAATAGTATCATTGCGGGAGATAGTATTTCTAATTTACTACCTAAAAGAGAACTTCCAATAACAGTTATAATTTTTATAAAATAAGTATGTATTTTATTATTCATATTATTAATTCCTCCATTTAACAATTTAATACATCATTTTTGATCATTTCATTCAGATTCCTTTTTATACGATGAACATATTGTCTTGAAATATTTAATTCGGCAGCCACTTCTAGGTCTGATAACCCCTTTAGATATACCAATTCAAAAATTTGTTTCTTCCTTCCTTTTAATTTATTTTTAACTCTTTCCATATCATTAGATGTTATAATACTTTCATAAGGATTGTTTTTATCTATATAGACTTCTAATTTTTCTTGTCCAATTTCAATTGTATTATCATTATATTTGCGACTATTTCTATACAATTCAAAATACTTGTTCAAAAGTGCCTTATTAAAATAGTTTGTAATTTGGCCATCGTTATTGTAATAAGTAATATTACAAACTGCCTCCCATAGTGCTGCCACTAATTCCGCATAGGTGTCTTCCTCTTTGTCTTTAAATGACAATCTTACATACTTTTTAATCAAAGGTTCAAATTGACTCACAAGAAGATAAAACTTTTCTTTATTTTCTTTTATTTCATAAATCAATTTAGATATATTCACACTTTTCCCCTCTTTACGAAGAAAAAAGAAATATTTTATAAAAGTGTAAACTTAATATGCAAAATTTTATTACATTTTTTAAAATTTAATCCCCTAATTTATAA